>JBGPUQ010000052.1:0-7190 GCA_041491185.1 Nitrospiria bacterium
CGACAAAATGCGGGTCCTGCACCCCTTTGGCGAGACTGGTCACGTTCACCCTGTCCCCGCCGATTTCTTTTGCCACCGAGGCAAAATCCGGCGTGGTGGGCACGATGTTGAGTGCGGCCTCCACATCGGAGGAAAGAAAAAAGCTCCACAACAGAGCGGTCATCAACATTGTTTTCATCGTCATCCTCCTAAAATTTGTGCGCCCCATGTTCTCCGATCAGGAACTCCCACTGCAAATAAACGGAATGGACCAACGAGTGCCGGCTCTGGATCGCATCCATGTTGTATTGCAGTCGCCACTTTGAAAACTCGCTGGGATAAAACGTGACATCGGGTGAGACGCGAAATCGCCGCTCACGCGCCGGATCAGCGGAAGGGTCACCACCCGAGCCGGCGACGTAGTCAAGCCGAACGCCGGCCACCCACCGTCGGATGAATCCCCAGAGCCACTGGGTATAGCCGCCATGGTCGCGGAGGAGCTGCTCCGGAAGCGGAGAGGGGGCACCCACGGCGCCGGCCTCATAGTTGCGGATCATGATCTCGGTCTGCCAGCCGATAAACGGCCAACCCGATTCGGCCGTCAATGGCTTCCATTTGTAAAAGAGGTCGAAGCCGTACAACGATGTTCGTGTATCAGTTCCGCTGCCGTTCGGTCCAAATGCCCCGGAGATTCCCAGCACCACGGTCTGCGTGTCCGTCAGGTCGACGGAGCCGACGAGCCTGGGCACAAAGAGTAGATCGCCGACCTGTTCGATCGGACGATTGATCATCGTTCGACCGTAGAGCGCGTCACCGGGCGTGTTTCGAAAACTGTAGCCCGTCTCCCCGGAACCGTTCTGAATGCCAAGAATGGCCTCGGCATAGATCGGCACCGGCAGCAGGTACGAGAGCTGAAGCCCGGGCCCCCGGAGTCCGTCGGGCCCCAGAAAGCGGCCGTTGACCAGCGGCTGATCGACAAAATCCCATGCATGGGGGTGCGTGGGATTCAGTCGCCCAAACTGGTTGAAAAACTGCCCCCCCTTCAACTGGAGATTCCATGGGAGCGACGTGGAGGTGAGGTACGCCTCCTCCAGTTCGACGGTGCTTTCTCCATTTTGGTCGATCTGATACACGATATTGACGTTGCCTGTAAAATAGGGATCGACCGACGCCCCCAGAACGAGTTCAACGTTTTGGACGGTGAAGCCGCGTTGGTTGGGATCATGCCCCCCGGTCTCAATGTCCGCCACATCCGGAACCGATGAGGTGCCGGCGGCGAACAGGCCGTCGACGGAGAGCTTGGGGTTCATGGAGGACCACCAGGCCCTTTTCCCCTGGGGTGGGTTTTGTGTAAGGTCTGGTGCCGCCGGTTGTGTTGGCGCGGCATTTTGCAGCTGATCAATTTGTCGCTGCTGACGATCAAGTTGTTCCTTCATGCTGTTGAATTCTTCCGGCGTCGGATGATGCTCGTTTTGAGGCGGTTCCGAAGCCGGTTCTTGCGCCTTTACCGAACAGACCACGCCTGTGGCAAGAAAAATGAGCAGAACAAACCACATTGCCCGCATATGATGCCCCCATGCCCTGGTACGGCGAGAAGAGATGCCGCACCGATCGATTCAGTTGTCGAGAGAGAGACCGGGAACGGTGTTACAGGAGGACCGGCTGAGGGGGGCCGCGCAATGAGGCCGTGGAACGGAAGAGCTTCGGGCTGGTGCGTTGAATCGTCGGGGTGAACGAGCGGAAGGGCACCAGCGTGATCGAAAGCAGCACAATGGCAACGGTTGCCGTCTGGCCGTGCTGCACCCACTCGCCGATCTGGCAGCCGTGCGAGTTGATCAGCTCATCATTGGCATAGGCGTGGTACAGCGCAAAAGTGGAGAAGATGAGCAGATAGAGTGCGATGCCCGTGGTGATCCAGGGGAGGAAAGACGCCGGGCGTTTTGTGACTGACACGTGAGACCCCATCCAAAGCACTCCACTGCGTGGCTCTCTGTACCGCCATAATTGCAAGTGAGTTGCATTTATACCGCATGGCGATTCCGATTGTCAATTCCTGTTGTCAATTCCTATTGTTGTGCGGCGGGCAAAGACGCGGCCACCGCGACGTCCATCGTCCCGTCGGCGTTGTCTTTTTCCGGTCGGATTTGCTACCGTGAACAGGAGGGGACGGGGGGAGAGCATCATGCGGGAACGGACATTGGGGCGCACGGGGTTGCGGATCTCCGAGATCGGTTTCGGCGCGTGGGGCATCGGCGGTAGTTGGTGGGGGCCGACCGATCCGCCGAGCCGGCAGGCCGGCGACAAAGAGGCGATGCAGGCGCTGGTGCGCGCCCAGGAGCTGGGAATCAATTTTTTTGATACGGCCTATGTCTATGGCGACGGCCACAGCGAACGGCTGATCGCCGACGCGTTTGCCCAGACCGGCCGGCGAGGGTTCGTGGCGACGAAGGTGCCACCGAAGAACTTCACATGGCCGGCGGCGTCCGTCCCGGTGGCGCAGACCTTTCCCGCCGCGTGGATCACCGCCTGCACGGAACGCAGTCTGAAAAACCTTCGGACCGATTGCGTGGAGCTGCAGCAGTTCCACGTCTGGCACGATGATTGGGTCGATGTGTCGGAGTGGCAGGAGCCCATTGCCCGGCTGAAGCAGCAGGGGAAGATCCGGTTTTTCGGTGTCTCGATCAATGATTATCAGCCGGAGAATTGTCTGAAACTGATCAAGAGCGGTCTGGTCGATTCGATCCAGGTGATCTACAACCTCTTTGAGCAGGCGCCGGCCGAGCGGCTCTTTCCGGCCTGTCAGGAGCACCGGGTCGGCGTCATCGTCCGCGTGCCCTTTGATGAGGGGAGTCTGACCGGGACCCTGACGCCGGAGACGACGTTTCACAAGGATGATTTCCGCGCCGACTATTTTCGCGGCGACCGGCTGCGGGAGGTGTGTGAACGGGTCAAGGGATTGGGTTTTCTCATTCGACGCGACCGTCCCACGCTGGCGCAGGGCGCGCTCACCTTCTGCCTGACGCACCCGGCCGTCTCAACCGTCATTCCCGGCATGCGCAAGGCGACGCATGTGGAAGAGAACGCCCGCGTCTCCGATGGCCCCCCCCTGACCCCCGACGAACTGGAACGGCTCGCGCCGCTGGCCTGGCGGCGGAACTTTTATCAGTAGCGGTGCAGTGTCGCCGGCCGCCTCATCCCGCGGGCCGTATTCCCGTGATTGACAGATTCCGGAAGGCTCGTTATGGTGAAGAGGGTCGCGGCGAAACATGGATGCTCGAATCTTCCAATATGCCATCTATATCATCCTCCTGGGGGTGATCTGGTGGCTCTATTTTCGGCGCCAGCGCCGGCGGGATCGGCGCAATCTCGCGAAGCTGCAGGCGGCGGCTGAAGCCGGGCTCTCGGAACCGATCTCGATTCATCCGAAGATCGATCCCTACCGCTGCATCGGGTCGGGGGCCTGCATCCTGGCCTGTCCCGAGGGGGATGTGCTGGGGATGATCCGGCACAAGGCCGAGCTGATCAATCCCAGCCATTGCATCGGCCACGGCGCCTGTCAGGCCGCCTGTCCGCAGGATGCCATTACACTGGTCTTCGGTTCTGAAAAGCGGGGCGTCGATATTCCGTACGTCACCCCGTCGTTTGAGACCAATGTCCCGGGGATCTTCATCGCCGGCGAATTGGGCGGGATGGGGCTGATTCGAAACGCCATCGAGCAGGGGCGTCAAGCGATCGAGTCGATCCGGAAGCGGCCGAAAAAAGGCGGCGCCGGATTGGATGTCGTCATTATCGGGGCGGGGCCGGCCGGTTTTTCGGCGTCGTTGGCCGCGTTGCAGCACAAACTGCGCGCCGTGACCATCGAGCAGGACACCCTGGGCGGCCGGGCGGTCCATTATCCCCGGGGCAAGATTGTCATGACCCAGGCCGCCACGCTGCCGATCGTCGGTAAGGTGAAGCTGAAGGAAACGAGCAAAGAATCGCTGCTGGCCTTCTGGCAGGACATTGAGAGGAAGACCGGTGTGAAGATCAATGACCGGGAACGCATGGAGGAGATCACCAAAACCGACTCGGGGTTCACGGTGAAGACGTCGCGCGGAGTCTATGAGACGCGGGCGGTGCTGCTCGCGATCGGGCGTGGCGGTACCCCGCGCACGCTCGACGTGCCGGGAGAAGAGTTGCCCAAGGTGGTCTACCGCCTGATCGATCCGGAGCAGTACCGGGATCGCCGCGTGCTGGTCGTCGGCGGCGGGGACGCGGCCTTGGAAGCGGCCTGGAGTATCGCCGAGCAGCCCGGCACGACCGTGGCGCTCTCCTATCGGGGCGATGCGTTCTCCAGGGCCAAGGAGAAAAATCGGCAAAAGATCGAGGCCGCGCAATCCGCCGGTCGCGTGCAGGTACTACTCAATTCTCAGGTGACCAGCGTGACCCGCGATGCGGTGACGATCGACCAGGAGGGGACACCGATCACACTGCCGAACGATGCCGTCATCGTCTGCATCGGCGGGGTGCTGCCGACCGAGTTTCTGAAAAAAATCGGGATCGAGGTTGAGACAAAGTACGGAACGGCGTGATAATGGAGAAAAAATTGACGCCTCCCCGTCGTTATGGTACAGTTTTGGGCGGAATCTCCAGAGGGACTTGCATGGCACGGCCGAAACCGCCTCTTGCGACCGCCAGATCACTCGCGCTCCTCTGCGCGATCAGTTGTTATCTCTTCTTCGCCACGTTTGCCGTCACCTGTGCGATCGAGCATCTCGAGGGGGCATCGCATGATGTGACACATGCCGAGTCGTTTTGCGACTGGGCGCAAAACAACAGCTCCACCGTGACGGCAGCCAGCCTGCCGTCATCCACCTATCTGCTCAGTATTACCCGGCTTGATCTCCCCCGTGCGGTGATCATCATCGCCGCAGAGCAGATCGCGCTCGCCTCACCCCGCGCTCCTCCTTCCCGCGTTGCCTAAGTAAGTCGCTTCGGGCAACGGGGTCCCGGTGCACCGACCGTCGGTTTACGGTCCGCACCGGGCCGAACACACGAGGAGGTTTCTGATGATGCGATTTCGTTCATTCATTCTTCTGGCATTGGTGTTGATGGTTGGCGAGTGGGTTCAGGCCGGATCCGTGTGGGCGCACGGTTTTGCCGGTCAGCGGTTTTTCCCGGAACCGATCGCGATGGAGGATCCGTTCGCGGCGGATGAAATGAACCTGCCGTCGTTTTCCTATATCCGCGGCAAGGACGCGAGGGAGCTCTCGTTTGGCGTGGAATTGCAGAAGCGGCTGACGCCGACGCTCGGTATCAGCATCGGGGGAGAATATGCCATGACCAACCCGCTGCTGCAGACCGATCCGAACAGCCGGGGATATACCAGTCCGGAATTTGCCGTGAAGTGGACGCCCTATATCAACGGGCCCCACGAGACGGTGGTCGGGGTCCAGGTGTCGATTGGATCGACGCTTGGCAATCACAATGTGAGCGAAGCGCACAGCTCCCTGGGCACCCAGCTTTCCTTCGGCCGGGGGTTGGGCGATCTGCCGCAATCGTTCGACTGGCTCCGGCCCTTGGCCATCGAGGGCGCGCTGGGTCTCGAAGATCCGATCGGGGCCACCGCGCCGGATGGCACGATCCTGCACACGAATCTGGTCGTTCAGTACAGCCTGATCTATCTCCAGTCGTTCGTCAAGGACATCGGCCTTCCCTGGCCGTTCAACCGGCTCTTCCCCGAGGTGGAGTTCAGTTTTGACAGCCAGCTCAGCGGGGGAGAGCGGGGGCGGACGACCGCCTATGCCTATCCGGGTTTCGTCTGGGCGGGTAAATATATTGAACTGGGACTGGAAGCCAAGATGCCGTTGAACGATTATACCGGCGACAACATTGGCGTCATCGGCATGCTCCATCTCTTCCTGGACGATATGATGCCGAGCGTGTTTCATCCCATCTTTCCATGAGGAGGCCCGTGACCAGGTCGGTGTTACGCCTTGTGTGCGTGAGCGTTGCGTTCCTGGCGGCGACGGCCGGCCCGGTCTGGGCGCATGCGTTTCCCGAACACTCGGAGCCGCGGGTCGGCTCGGAGGTGAAGGGCTCTCCTCCGTCGGTTCGGATCTGGTTCGACGGTCGGATCGAGCCGCTCTTCAGCACGATCAGCGTGGTCGATCAGCAGGGGCGGCGCATCGATGCGGGCAAGGGCGGGGTTGATCCGTCCGACCCCACCCTCCTGGTGACGAATCTGCCGTCGGTGCCGCCGGGGCTCTACACCGTGATCTGGGATGTGATCGCGGTGGATGGCCACCGGACCGAGGGAAAATTCAATTTTACCGTTCGAGGCAGCCCATGACCGACAGTCAGATGTTTTTTGACCATGTCGTCCTCGATTCGCTCTTCCGGGGATTGGAGCTGGTCTCGTTCATCGTGCTCCTGGGATGGCAGGGTTTCCTGGCCCTGGTGTTTCGACCGGAGGAGATCAGGGAGGGGAGTTCGGATATCCGGGGTCTGATCATTCGATTCGAACGGCGGCTGACCATCGGGGCGCTCTGGGTGGTGGTCCTGGCGATGGCGGCCGAATTCGGCCATGAATCGATGGAGATGAGTCGCCGTTCGCTCAGCGAAGTCGGCCCCTTCCTCTGGCCAGTCTTAACGCGCACCCACTTCGGTCAGGTCTTGATCGGCCAGCTGTTGCTGGTGGCCGCGTTTGCCTGGATCTGGAGCCGTCGGGGAAAAGTGCCGGACGGGCTCGATCGGGGACGGGGAGCGCTGCTCGTGGTCGGTGCGCTGCTCTGTCTGACTGAATCGTTGACGGGCCACGCGGCCGATCAGGGGAACTGGTCGGTCGATGTGCTGGTCGATTGGCTGCATCTCCTGGCCGTGTCATTCTGGGCCGGCGGGTTGGTCCCGCTCGCCGCGCTGGTTCCTCCGCTCCTCAAGCGATGCGAACCGGGTACGGCCAGAGCGGTGCTCATCCGGACGATCGAACGCTTTTCCTCGCTTGCGATGAGCTGCGTCGCGGTGCTGATCGCGGCCGGTCTCTTCAGCGCTCACCGCCGGGGGGTGGTGTGGCTCGCACCGTTCGAATCGACGTATGGGGAACTGGTCGGACTCAAGGTCGCGTTGACGGCCGTGGCGGTCGCGCTGGGAGGATTCAGCAAGTTCATCATCCTGCCCTGTCTGCGTCGGGGGTCGGCGGCGGAAGGCATGGTGCTGTCCCGCAACTTTCGCCG
>JBGPUQ010000053.1:0-7100 GCA_041491185.1 Nitrospiria bacterium
ATGAAATATTTTTACCTAGTCACCTTATGACCCAGTCACCCAATCACCCTATTACCCAGTTACCTTCTTTCTTGACATCTTTTACCCATTGTCCTATAGTGGGGCAAATTTTTGAGGGTGCGGCATCGAGGTGAAGCGACCGTCCGGACATCGTCGCAATCGACAACGGGAGTTGTGCTGCCCTCGCTGCGGCGGTTTCATGACCCCGGAGCGCTTCTCCGACCTCATCGATGAAACCGGCCAGTTGCATTTCTCCGGCTGGCGCTGTCTGGCCTGCGGCGAAGTGATTGATCCCGTTATTCTGGCCAATCGGCGGCAGCCGAATCGAGCGACGGCCTCAGCCAGGAAATAGCTCGCTGCGGGTTTTCGTTCGCCTATTTGGATTTATTGTTTGAATTCGGCGCCGAAGAGCCCGACGAAGATTGATCGGTTGGCGTCTTTGATTGAGTTTGGTCAGTCGAGGTGCTCCCGCTGCCCCCGCGGTTCCCCTTTCTATTATCACTGCCGCTTTGCTTTCTCTCGGCAATCTTCTGCTTTTTAGAATCCCGTCTGACCTGATTTCCATCGAACAGGGCAGGGTTCTGGCGAGCGCCCGCGCCGGTATCTCCGGGGGCAGTTGCTACGATCGGAATGACTCCCAAATCAATGATTCTGACCTCCCGTAAGAGAATGTTCTCCGCTCGGCCTGCTGCGGCCGGTCTTGCCGCATAGATCATGGCCGTATTGCTTGGTCCCAGGAGTTGTTTGATCGCCCGTTCGATCGGCATCCGATCGAATGTTCTGGTGACGGGGCGATTGTCGAATTCCTGCATGGGCGCCGGCGGCCGGAAGCGAATATTCGTCTTTGTCGTAATAACGTCCAAGAGTTGACGGAGCGGCAACGCGCTGACATGCACCGTCAGGGTGTGGTCCTCAGAATGATAGTCGATCACGGCGCCGGCAGGGAGCGGCGCCGTCGCTGCGGTCTGAGGCCAGGCCGGTGAGTGAGACCAGAGGCTCATCGCCAGCAACAGCGTAAATGGCAGTGCCGTTAAAACGGGGACGAATGGTCTAGCCATGGCCTCTCCACCCTAACAGAGTCTGTCTGACGGGTCAAGGTCGAGAAAGAAAATGGGCCGGGGGAGGAAACCCCGGCCCATTTTTACAGACTGTCACAGCCAGCCCCCGGGGGTCGGGGGGGGCTGACCCCCGACCCTCGAGTTCTGGCTGCGTGCTGGCTATCGGCGTCGAAGCCGGCGCCGAATCACCACAATTGCCACGGGCGTCAGCAGGACCAAGAGATAGGCCAAGCTGGAGCCAGTGGTTGCGGTCCGCGAAGCGACCATGCTGCAGCCACCACTACTACCACCACCACTGGGTGCGCCGCCAAACCCTAACCCACCTTCATCTGCCCGCCTATCCCGGCTATTATCGCCAGGGCCGGTGCGGAAGGTATCGCGGGCCGGCTGGCTATGGTTCTGCTGCCCTGCATCACGCAGCGTGCCGGCTAGGTTTCGGTCCTGAATGCCGTCGCACTCTCCCACCTTGCGATCAGCCGTGTTGGTGTTAACAGTAGACCCTTCGCGGATGCCGCAGTCTCTGGCGCCGACCCGGTCCGCACTGGGTTCGGCGATTTGATCAGGAGTCAGATCATTCCCTGTTCCAGTTCGACGTCCATCTCCGTCACGATTAGGCCGAGCTGGATCATCGTGTGCCGCAATGATATCGGCTTCCAACCTGTCCCGTGTTGCATCGCCTTGCGTGGCGGTGCCTCGATCACCGGCGGTCGCATTGCCGTCCCGGCCAACCAACCGGTCACGACCGAGTTCCCGCGGGCCACCCCCCACTCCCGCATAATTCTTACCGCCGTTTACGGTGTATCGATCGCACTCACCGGCCGCCAGATCGGCTGCGGCGCAGTCTCTTGCGCCCACCCGGTCGCCTTGTGTGCTGGGCAGGCCGTGTGCCTCAAGGTAACGATCCGTGTTCGTCCGTTCCGGATCCGCATCGACAACCTCGTCGTGTACACGGTTGAACCCGCTGGCCGGCAAGTTGTCTGGCTTATTATCTGAGACGCCCTCACCAGGGCTCGTTATTGGCTCATCGGTAAAACCATCGCCGGCAAACTTACTGTTTCCGCAATTGCCGTCACCGGGGCCATTGCCGCAATCCGGGCCATCGGTGGGAAACGTGACGGTGTCATGCCGATCAGGGACGGCATCCGGTGTTCGATCACTATGTCTATCGTACCCCGGCTGCTCCGGTGAACTGTCCGACGTGCCTTCACCGGGCGCGCCAATGTAATTATTGTGGCTATAGCCGGCATTGGGATTGTGGGTTGCCAGCCCGGTGCCCTCGAAGAGCCACGTGGCTAACCCGGCGATGAACACGAGACCCACTCCCCATAGGATTGCTTTCTTCATTGAGATACCCCCTTTGTGTATTTGGTGATGACCGATCCTCTTTCCTACACGTTACAATCTATGCGATGAACTCGCTGCTGATGCGAACCGTTTCACCTCCTTGTGTGGAGACGTTCAAAGAACGAAGGGTGTTCCGTTCAGAACCGGGACCTAAGGCGGTTGGTGTTGAAACTGTTGATGGTACGAGAAGATCAATGACAGTCAAAGCGGCGGGAGCGCGTGGCGGGACCGTGCTGAAAACGCCATTCGCGGGCGGCGCGGTCGACCAACTCGCATAGCGCAGTAGTTGTTCCATCAAAAGCTTGTGCACGGCCTGATCCGCAGATGAGAGTTTACGAAGCGGTGGATCAATGATGGCTACCCGTTCCACTGATGAAGCGGGACCGTCCAGACCGGGTTTCTGACTGATGACCGCACTGTCGGCAACGTCCCAAACCCGACCCGGCGCAGACTTGATGGATTGGTCGACAACCGTAACCACCTCGGGATCCGTGGCAAACATTCGACCAGCCCTAAGCCATAGATAACCCGAGCCGGCATTCGTCGCAAACCGGATCGACCGGCCTCTCTGACTGACCCAGGCGATTTTGATCTCTTCCTTGTCATTGAAGGTGACGACTTTTGTCTGAGCAAAAGTCCCCTGGGAGGCATAGACGATCTTATCTTTGGCCAAGACTTGTCCGCCATGGCCGCGGAACGCCTTATAAACGATCTGGGTCTTCTCTCCTGTTTGAGCCGACCAGACGACGTGGACATTCCCACGCCGATCGACCGCCACAACTGGCTGAGCATGGTCGGTGGCCGTCGCCTGCCTGGAAATTTGGCGTCTTTGGACGACCTTACCGACAGGATCAATCACGGCGAGGATCACATCGCGCTTTCCCTCTTCCCAGGCGACATAGGCCCAACCGAACTGATCCACCGCAAGGCTGGGATGCGCGGCAACCCGACGATGACCTTGGTCATTAGTGAGGGTGATGGGGCGGGGAAGAAGGGGAGTCACACCAACCGGCGTCAGGCTCAACATCGCGTAACGGATGGTGGTGCCTTCCGCAAATTGTTGGCCTGCTCCGTTCGACGAACGTTCCTGCCAAAGCAGATGGGCGACGTTTTGGTCAGTCAGAATGAGCTTTGGGCGGCGAATTCGCGAGGAATTTTCAGCGATGAGGCGGGGTGTAGTGAGTGCTGAACCAGAAGTGTCTTTTATTTGGTAATAGAGAGAGGACAACGGGCCATTTTCTGAAACCCACAGAGTGTGAAGATGGCCTTGCCTGTCTGTGGCGGTCGAGCGAAATTGCGGGCCATCAGGAAGCGAGGCCGTTTCGGCAAGACCAATGGCTGGAGCGCTGAGCCACAAGAGGCTCATGACAACAAACGCCACTGGCATATACAGATGACGCCGCATCTCAACCCTTCTTATTAGAAGAAACTATAGCCAACCAACAACGGTGTAAATCTATCAAACCATCCAACGCTTGTCAAGAAAAACAAAAATGGCCAATTTCAGGTCTTGACCTCAATCTTCACAATGTTCGGCAGGAAGATCTTTTCCTTATCCTGCATTGCCGCCGATTTGACGCTCCGGCGATTGCCGGTCTCGACTTCTTTGGCCGTCATTGGTACGCCGGAGAGGAGCAGGAGCCCGCCTCCCCGATTATAGGTCAGGATCAGTGAAGTCTCCTGTGCGGTGAGCTTTTCCCAGGAAACATTGAGGTGCTCGCCGGTTTTATTCACGAAGGTCAGTTCCTTTGCCTGCGCGACGCCGATGTGCTGCAGAACGGCCGCTGCTGGCCATCCCTTCCAAGCGCCGCGGCGGGTTGCCACTGTCATCGGCTCGAGCGTCTTAAGATCTGTACCCGTGAATTTTTTTTCTTTTCCGGCGACGATGACCGCGATCTGTTCGGAACCAGGCAATCCTTCATGGAGATCCAAGTGGTGTTGTTGTTTTGAAGCGCCTTTTCCCTGCTGTCCTGATCCTTCGTCCGATCCAGGTTGTCCGGTTTGAGATTGTTGCTTCGGGTGGGGGCGTTGGTGGGAGGCTTGGGTTACGTTTGGTGTATTTTGTGCTTCAATGCGCGTTTTAAGCCGATAACCCAGTATCAGCAGGATGATGATACCCCCTGATACCATGGTGATGGCGACACGTCTATTCTTAAGTAACATGAGACTCCTTCGGCCCTTTATGGTAGCCCAGTCGGCAACCTTTCTCCGGTTAACTCTTTACCTCGACTTTCACGATACCCGTCACCGACAACAGATCATGCCTGCCGGAAACCATCTGTTTGACCTCTTCAAGGCTTGTCTTACCTTTGTTGACGCCGCGGACTTTGGGGCCGGAGATCAGCATGAGGTCACCTTTATCGTTATAGGTGAAGAGTGCAATCGTCTCCTGGTCATTTAACTGCAAAGCCGACACGGCCTGCTTCTTTCCCGTTGCATCAATGACGACCGCTTCTTTGGCGTTGTCGATCTTCAGATAGTTCAACGTTTTTGCTGCGCTCCAACCCTTTCGAGGGCCTTCCGCCGTGGCGATTGTGGTATCCTCGACATGGTCGGTTAAATCCTTCCCGACAAAACTGGCGGACGGCCGACCATTTACTAAGATCGAAATCGAGTTGGTCCCAACCCTGATCGGGAGGAGAATCCCGCCGGTTGGACCAAAACCGGGTTGAGTGCCGCGGGCCTGCTGTGAGCCACCGCCTTGCCGGCGTCCTCCCTGACTACCGGGAGGAGGAGCCGACTCGTTTCCGAGGGCCTGTTGACTTGAGCCACCGCCTTGCCGGCGTCCTCCCTGACTGCCGGAAGGAGGAGCCGACTCGTCTCCGCGGGCCATCTGCTTGCGCTGGCCGGAGCCCGGACCCATTCCCCCTGCCTGTTGCTGAGCTCGGCGCCAACCGGGTTGACCTTTTCCGCTTCCGGCGTCATTGCCTGAAAGCAGGGGGGCACCGCTCGGCCCGACCATCCTGAAGCCGGCCACATAGAGCAGGCCTCCCACAACGACGATTCCGACAATTCCCATCAATAGCAGTCGTATGATTTTACCCATTCGCTATCTCTCCTTGTGTCGTTATGGGGGTTCCTGAAGCGGACCCGCTATTGAACCACTTCCACCCGCCGCACATCCCGGAAGAAGATCAGGCTCCGTTGCCGTTGTTTGTGCATCTCTTCCCGGCGCTTATCTTCCGTTCCGGCGTCCCGAGGGTCTGTCGAGCGGACATCTTCTGGAACCCGATCCGCGATATCGGTGGAAACGATCAATTCCCCTTTGAAGTTATAGGAGAAGGTCACCTTATTTTTCTGGCGTTGTAGATCCTCCCACGGCAACGAGATCTTCTTGTCCTTCTTGGTGTAGAAGTTGACCGTCTTGCCGGAGGTCACGCCCTGGGCTTTGAGGACCTCCAGGACCGTCCACGATTTCTTGCCCCCTCGCGGCGTGAAGGCCGCGGTCGAGGGCAATTTGTCAAGATCGGCGCCGGTGAATTGTCCCTTCTTGGTGCCGTTGACAATGATCGCGACGGGCTCGTTCGCCAGTGCGCCTTCTCGAATGCCTCCGGGCGGGGCGAGCCGTTCCAATCGTTCCTTCGCCTCATCTTCCGGAGCTTCCGGTGCGGCGGGGTTCGCGGGCCAGCCACTGGACGCGAATAAAAGCGACAGAAATACAAAAGAGGTCAGTGCCATAATTCTGCGCATGCGTGGCTCCTTGGGGAATTGGTACCGATGGGTTAGAACAGTGTCATCTACGAATGACGCAACCGCCACACTATATCGAATCGTTTTGGATGGTGTCAAGGGTTTTGTTCTTGACAAGCAGGTTCAGTTGACTATGATAGCGCCCATGACCCGATGGCGTCCGGTGGGCGAGGGGTGCGCCTTCTATCTCCTGGGCCTGCTGGCCGTGTGGGTCTGGCGGGAGGGGCGGCTTTTCTCGCCCGATGACGCCTGGTGGCTGATTCCGCTGACCTGGATCGTGTTGGCCACCGTCGCGACCTGGCCGTTTTTCCATGAATCACGCGATCTCTTCACCGCCGAACAATGGATCGGCTCGATCAACGTGACGGTGACGCAACTGTTTCTGACGAGCGTGGCGGTTCTGCCGCTCTTTATCGCGATCGATCTGCTCTATCACGGGTGGTGGCACGGCCGGTCGATTGTGCTGTCCTGGCCGGCGGGATGGGGACGCATGGTGTTTTATCAGGTGGCCTATGTGGGGTTTCCTGAGGAACTCTTCTTCCGCGGCTATCTCCAGCGACGGTTTGATGATGCGTGTGGCCGGCCGTACCGGCTCTTCGGCGCGTCGTGGGGGGCCGGTCTGCTCATGGCGAACCTTCTCTTCGCCGCCGGCCACGTGGTGGTGACCGGAGAGGTGGAACGGCTCAGTGTTTTCTTCCCGGGATTGCTCTTCGGTTGGTTGCAGGCGCGCACCGGCGCGCTCATCGCCCCGATCCTGTTCCATGGGCTTTGCAATATTGTGCTCTTTACGCTCCAGGCTTGGGTAAAATGATAGGTAGCGTGGTGGCTAGATAGTAAGGTGGCTAGGAAGCATTCTTAGCTACCAAGCCACCTAGTGTGGTGATTCCAACACTTCTTTATTTATTCGTATTTTGCGCATGATGGCCTCCGCGGAGGCGGTCCAGACGAACGCCTTGGGGTTTTGGTTGTGATGATCAATATAGTCCATGATCGCTTTGATCAAGACGC
>JBGPUQ010000054.1:0-7078 GCA_041491185.1 Nitrospiria bacterium
CGCGATCGGCGCCTATTATGCCGAGCAGCAGGGCGAATCGAAAACCGTTGCGGCCGCGATCGGCGAGCACTACCAGCCGAGGTCGACGGGGGATGTCCTGCCGGCGACCCCGATCGGCCAATTGCTCTCGCTCGCCGACAAAGTGGATACCGTCGTCGGCTATTTTGGGATCGGCCTGGCGCCAACCGGATCGGAAGATCCCTATGCCCTTCGTCGTCAGGGGGCCGGCATCATCCAGGTGCTGGGGCTGCACCCGCGGCTTTCCGTTCAAGAGGTTGTCCAGGCGGCCCACGAGCTTTTTGTCAAAAGCACCGGTGCCGCGAAGCGCAACTGGAAGGGGACCGTCCCGCCGGTCATCGAGTTTTTGACGCAGCGGCTGGAATGGCAGTTGCAGACGGACGGCCATCGCGCTGATCTGGTGGCGGCCGTGGTGGCGAATTGGAAAAATCCGGTGGAGGTGCGCCGGCGGCTCTTGGCGCTTGAGTGCATCATCGCCGGCCCGACCGGCGATGACCTGATGACGGTGTTTCGCCGGGTGGGTCGGATCGTCCCAAAAGATTTTGCTCAGCCTGTTCACCACGAACAGTTCACGGGACCGGAGGAGCGTCAGCTGTATACGGCGTGTGAAGAGGCCCGGGGTCAGGTGACGAAGGCGTTGGACTCGGGGAATGAGGGCGACGCACTTCAGGCGCTGGCCCGGTTACGACCCGCGGTGGATGTCTTTTTTTCGAAGGTGATGGTGATGGCCGAGGAGACCGCCGTGCGCGACAATCGGCTGGCGTTGGTGAATGCGGTGAAGTCATTATTTGAGCGGATCGCGGATTTTTCAAAAATTGTGAACGCCCCCGCGCCGGTGTCGGACGCGGCGCGGTAGCGGACGGGGTCAGGGAGGAATGACCATGGGAGTGAAACAGACGCGCCGCCGTCCTGCTGCCCGGAAGGGAAGTCGACAGCGGAAGTTCGTCTATTACTTCGGGCGCGGAAAAGCCGAGGGGCGGGGCGAGATGAAAGAGCTTCTCGGCGGCAAAGGGGCGGGACTGGCCGAAATGACGAACCTGGGCATTCCCGTGCCGCCGGGTTTTACGATTACCACCGCCGCCTGCGTGGAATTTTTTGCGGGCAATTCCCGCCATCCGAAGGGGATGTGGGAACAGGTGATGACCCATCTCCACAAGGTCGAACAGGAGATGGGCAAAGTGTTTGGCGATCCGAACAATCCGCTGCTCGTCTCGGTTCGGTCGGGCGCCCGGGCGTCCATGCCGGGGATGATGGATACCGTGCTGAACCTGGGATTGAACGCCCAGACGGTCCAGGGACTGGCCGTGCTGACCGGGAACCGCCGCTTCGCCTACGATGCCTACCGACGGTTTGTCAGCATGTTCGGCGGCGTGGTGATGGGGGTGAAGCGGGAACGATTTGAATCCGCGCTCCAGGCCAAGAAAGCGCAGGAGCGTGTCGATCTGGATACCGAAGTGTCCGAGCGCGGTCTGGAAGAGCTGGTCGCGCATTTTAAACAGATCATCCGGCAGGAGACCGGCCGGGAGTTTCCCGAAAAGCCGCTGGATCAGCTTCACATGGGGATTGATGCGGTCTTCCGGTCGTGGTACGGCGATCGGGCCGTGACCTATCGTCGACTCAACCGCATCCCGGATGGCTGGGGCACGGCCGTGAACGTTGTGGCGATGGTCTTCGGCAACATGGGGGAGACGAGCGGAACCGGCGTCGCCTTCACGCGGGATCCGGCCACCGGCGAGCGCCGCTTCTTCGGCGAATGGCTCTTCAATGCGCAGGGGGAGGATGTGGTCGCCGGCATTCGCACGCCGCAGCCGATCGACGCGCTGGCCAAGAAAGTGCCGAAGGCCTTCGCCGAATTGCAGCAGATTTACCGCAAGCTGGAGCGCCATTACCGGGACATGCTCGATCTGGAATTCACCATCCAGGAAGGCACGCTCTACATGCTGCAGACCCGCGTGGGCAAACGCACGGCGGCGGCGGCGATTCGGATCGCCGTCGAGATGGTCAACGAGCGGCTGATCGACAGAGAGACGGCGATCTTACGGGTGAATCCGCAGCAGTTGGACCAATTGCTCCATCCCCAGATCGATCCAAAGTCGAAGGTGCAGGTGATTGCCAAGGGGTTGCCCGCCTC
The DNA here is from genome assembly GCA_041491185.1 of Nitrospiria bacterium. Classification (GTDB taxonomy): domain Bacteria; phylum Nitrospirota; class Nitrospiria; order JACQCE01; family JACQCE01; genus JBGPUQ01. Next base: position 2,150 of record JBGPUQ010000054.1, read on the forward strand.
GCCCGGTGCGGCCGTCGGCCGCGTGGTCTTTACGGCCGAGGAGGCCGAGCAGGCGGCCAAACTCGGCGAAAAGGTCATCCTGGTGCGGACCGAAACCTCTCCGGAAGACATCGGGGGGATGTACGCGGCGCAGGGCATTCTCACGGCCCGCGGCGGCATGACCAGCCACGCCGCCGTGGTCGCCCGCGGCATGGGCAAATGCTGCGTTGTGGGGTGCGGCGAGCTGGCGGTGAATGAGGAGAAAAAACAGTTCGTCGTCGGTTCGATCACCGTTCGGGGGGACGATGTTATCACCCTCAACGGCTCCACCGGGGAAGTGATCCAGGGCCACGTGTCGCTCATCCAGCCGGCAATGAGCAAGGAGTTCCGCACGCTCATGGGCTGGGTCGACCGGGTGCGACGACTCAAGGTCCGGGCCAATGCCGATACGCCCCGCGATGCCAAGGTGGCCCGGGAATTTGGGGCGGAAGGCATCGGTCTCTGCCGCACCGAGCATATGTTTTTTGATGGTGATCGGATTCGGGCCGTGCGCGAAATGATTCTCGCCGATACGGTGGAGCAACGCAAACGCGCGCTGGCCAAGCTGCTGCCCATGCAGAAGGAGGATTTTCTGGGCATTTTCTCGGTGATGAACGGGCTGCCGGTGACGATCCGGCTGCTCGATCCGCCGTTACATGAATTTCTGCCGACTACGGATGAAGAGATCGCGCAGTTGACCCAGCAGACGGGACGGAGCGTCGAGGCCATCCGGACGCGGATCAAAGCGCTGCATGAGTTCAACCCGATGCTGGGCCACCGGGGTTGCCGGTTGGCGGTGACGTTCCCGGAAATTTATGAGATGCAGATCCAGGCGATTTTTGAAGCCGCGTGCGCGCTCAAACGCCGGGGGGTGCGCGTGCTCCCGGAGGTGATGATCCCGTTGGTGGCCGATCGGCGGGAGCTGCAATTTATCAAAGAGCTGCTGACGCGGACGGCCTCGGAGGTGATGGCGCGGACCAAGCAGACGGTCTCCTATACCATGGGGACGATGATCGAGCTGCCGCGGGCGGCCATCGTGGCCGACCAGATCGCCAAGGAGGCGGAATTTTTTTCGTTCGGCACCAATGATCTGACCCAGACCGTCTATGGGTTGAGTCGTGACGATGCGGGAAAGTTCCTCCCCGCGTATGTGGAAAAGGGGATTTTTCCCGATGATCCGTTTGTGGCGGTGGATCAGGAGGGCGTGGGAGCGCTGATGCAGATCGCGGTGGAGCGTGGCCGGTCAACGCGTCCGACGCTGAAAGTCGGCATCTGCGGCGAGCATGGCGGGGAGCCGAGTTCGGTGGAGTTTTGTCACCGGATCGGCCTGAATTATGTGAGCTGTTCGCCCTACCGCGTGCCGATCGCCCGACTGGCCGCGGCGCATGCGATGTTGAAGGAGATTCAAGGTACACGTCGAGTACGTGCGTAGTCACACGCCCCGACCACGAGGAAGGGGCACCGCCGGAAGCGGGGTGAATGATGGCACAACAGAAGGTGGATGAGCGCTGGATGAAAGCGGCGCTTCGCCTGGCCGAAAAGGGACGCGGGAGCGCCAGTCCCAATCCCATGGTGGGCGCGGTGGTCGTGAAACGGGGCCGAATCGTCGGCCAGGGCTATCATCGCCGGCCCGGTGAGCCCCACGCGGAAGTGGTGGCGCTCGAGCAGGCGGGGAGCCGGGCGAGAGGCGCAACCCTCTATATCAATCTGGAGCCCTGCAGCCATACGGACAAGCGAACTCCGCCGTGCCTGCCGGCGATCCGGCACGCCCGCCCCCAGCGCGTCGTCATCGCGATGAAAGATCCCAATCCCCGCGTGAACGGCCGGGCCATCGCGGCGCTGGTGAAATCCCGGATCAAGGTGACGACGGGCATCCTGGAGGCGGAGGCCCGACGGCTCAACGAAGCCTATGCCACGGTGATGACGAAAGGGCGGCCGTGGATCATGGTCAAGGTGGCCCAGACGCTGGACGGAAAAATCGCCACATCGACCGGACAATCGCAATGGATCACCGGCGAGGCGGCGCGCGCGATGGCCCACCAATTCCGCGCCCAGGTCGATGCCGTGATGGTCGGTGTCGGGACGATCCTTCAGGACGATCCGTCACTGACGGTCAGGGTCGGCAAGCCGGAGCGGGATCCTCACCGGATCGTGGTCGATGACGCGCTGAAAATTCCGCTCCATGCCAAGGTGTTGCGGCAACCCTCCAGCGGGCGGACCTTCGTCGCCACCACCTCGCTGGCCTCGCCGGAGCGCAGAGCGGCGCTCGAAGCGTTGGGCGCCACCGTCTTTGTGCTGGAGGCCAAACAGAACCGGGTTGATTTGCCGCTCTTGATGAAGAAGCTCGTTGAGCTGGGGATCAACAGCGTGATGATCGAGGGCGGAGGAGAACTGATCGGATCGGCCATGCGCGAACGGTTGATCGACCGGGTCGCCATCTTTCTCGCGCCAAAATTCATGGGCGGTCAGGACGCCAGAGGCATGATCGGCGGGCGATCGCCACTGACGCTCGACGGGCTGGTGGCCCTCCATGGACTGACGATCCGGCCCGTTGGAGAGGACTGGCTGGCGGAAGCGTCTCTTGTTCCGGCCTCCCCGATGCCCGGCGCCGGCCGGGCCGGCCGCTCCGCCGATGCGCGCGGCTGAACTGCTCGTTCGGTGTCTGGAGCAGGAAGGGGTTCGTCATCTCTTCGGCGTGCCGGGCGAAGAGAATCTCGATCTGCTCGACGCGCTGTCGACCTCCTCGATCCGGGTGATCGTCACCCGCCATGAACAGGGCGCGGCCTTCATGGCCGATCTGCACGGGCGGCTGACCGGCCGCGCGGGTGTCTGCTTCTCCACGCTGGGGCCGGGGGCGACCAATCTGTTGACCGGTCTGGCCGATGCCAATATCGATCACGCGCCGCTGGTGGCGATCACGGGCCAGGCCGATCTGGGCCGCATGCACAAAGAGTCGCACCAGTATCTCGACCTGGTGACGCTCTTTCGTTCCGTGACGAAGTGGAATACCCAGATCAAGACCGGCGAGATGGTGCCGGAGGCGTGCCGCAAAGCGTTTAAGATCGCGCAAACCGAGAAGCCGGGTGTCACCCATCTTGACCTGCCCGAAGATGTCGCCCGGACGGTGGCAGAGGGCGAACCGCTCCGGGTTCAACAGCCCGTGGCGCCGGAACCGCATCCCAAGCAGCTCGAACGGGCGGCCGCGCTGCTTCACGACGCCCGCTGCCCGATCATCATTGCCGGCAACGGCGTCATTCGAAGCGGGGCGTCCGAGGCGCTGAGGCGGTTCGCGGAGCGACTGCAGATTCCGGTCGTCCACACCTTCATGGGCAAGGGCGCCTTGCCCGACAGCCACCCGTTGTCATTAATGGCCGTTGGATTATCGTCGCGCGATTACATCGCGTTTGGCCTGGAGCGGGCCGATCTCGTCATCACCGTGGGCTACGACCAGGTGGAATATCCGCCGCGCTTTTGGAATCCCAACCGGGACAAGCACATCATCCATATCGATCAACTGCCGGCCGAAGTGGACGCCGCCTATATCGTGAGCGTCGGCGTGCTGGGCGATCCCGCGTTGTCGCTGCAACTCCTGGCCGAGCGCATGGCGCCGCGCCGTTTGCCAATAACGGACCTGGGCGTGATCCGGCGGTTGCTGGTGGACGAGCTGGAGATGGGACGGGCCTCCCGGGCCTTTCCGCTGCTTCCCCAAAAGATCATCGCGGAGATCCGGGCCGCGCTCGCCCCCGATGATCTCGTCATTTCGGATGTGGGCGCGCACAAAGTGTGGGTCGCCCGGCTCTACCAGACCGAGCGGCCCAATACCTGTCTCATCTCCAACGGCTTTGCCTCGATGGGGATCGCGGTGCCCGGCGCGGTGGCGGCGAAGCTCCTCTATCCGGAGCGCAAGGTGCTGGCCGTGACGGGAGACGGCGGCTTTCTGATGAACTCGCAGGAGCTCGAGACCGCCTGCCGGGTGGGCACGCCGTTCACATCGCTGATTTTTAACGACGGGGGCTACGGCCTCATCCAGTGGAAGCAGCTCCGGCAGTTTGATCGAGCGCCCTTTGTGACATTCTCCAATCCGAATTTTGTGACCTACGCGGAGTCGTTCGGGGCGAAGGGCTATCGGGTGACGGCGGCGGATGAACTGGCGCCCATTCTCCGGGAGGCGCTGGCGCAGACCGTCCCCGCCGTGATCGATTGCCCGGTCGATTATCGGGAAAATCTCAAACTGACCGAACGACTTGACCGCCTCACCAACCCGCTCTAGCACAGCGAAGCGCCGAGGATGAGCACCCCCTTCCGAACGTTTGTCATTCTGTGTGCCATCGGGTTTCTGGCGTTTCTCAGTTACGATTTGATCCGATCGCCCCTGCTGCCGCTCTTTGCGGAGCGATTGGGGGCCGGGCCGGAGATGGTCGGATTCATCGTGGCGGCCTCGACGCTGACGGGCGTCTGCATCAAGCTGCCGGCCGGCGTGCTCTCCGACCGGCTGGGCCGACGGCTCTTTTTGCTGCTGGGGTTGCTGGTGTTTGCGATCGCGCCCTGGGGCTATTTTCTGGTCACCGCGCTCTGGCAGCTTGTCGCGCTTCGGTTCGTCCACGGTCTGGCGACGGCAATTTTCGCGCCGGTTGCCCTTGCGGTGGTGGCCGACCTTTTTCCCGATCGACGGGGTGAAACGATTGGCTGGTATTCCGCCCTGCGGCAAAGCGGCACGCTGGTTGGCCGGATGGGCGGGGGCGTGTTGATCGACGCCGCTGGTTTTGCCGCCGTTTTTGCCGTGTGCGGCGGTATCGGCGTGGTCATCCTCGGATTGTTCGTGTTCTCATCGATCGGCAGCCGGAAACAATCGGTGGCCGTACACGATCGGCTCTCCTGGCGCCAGTTGTGGGTGGGGCTGTTCGAGATTGC
>JBGPUQ010000055.1:0-7028 GCA_041491185.1 Nitrospiria bacterium
ATGAATGAGGGCGCCGTTCGAACCCTCGTCGAACGATATACCGAAGGACGCCAGTTCGGCATGCTCGGCGAACCCCGCGTGAATGTGTTGCGGCTCAACCTTGCGCTGGATGGCACCCGTTAAGCATCCCCGACCCCGCTCTCCGGCATCCACCGCCCCACTTTCCAATCGAAGACCAAAGAGCGTACACTAAGGAACTCCCATGGAGTGGAAAGAGACATGATCGACGATCACCGACCCGATCCGGACAAACTGCTCAAGCAGGCGCAGGAAGAAGAAAGCCGGAAGGCGCGTGGAAAGCTCAAGGTCTTTTTCGGCGCCACGGCCGGCGTGGGGAAAACCTACGCCATGCTGGAAGCCGCGCACGAACAATCGGGTGGCGGCGTGGACGTGGTCGTGGGCTGGGCCGAGACGCACCGCCGCGCGGAAACCGACGCGTTGCTCAAAGGGCTGGAGATCCTGCCGCCCCGCATTGAAGAGTATCGGGGCGCCACGCTGCGCGAGTTTGACCTCGACGCGGCCATCGCCCGTCGCCCCCAGCTCATCCTCATGGATGAGCTGGCCCACACGAATGCCCCCGGTTCGCGCCATCCGAAACGATGGCAGGACGTCCTGGAACTCCTGAGCGCGGGCATCAGCGTCTACACCACCATCAACGTGCAGCATCTGGAAAGCCTGAACGACGTGGTGGCCCAGATCACCGGCATCCGGATCGACGAAACGGTGCCCGACTCCGTGCTGGAACGCGCCGATGACGTCGAATTGATCGATTTACCGCCGGACGATCTGCTGCAGCGCCTCAAGGATGGGAAGGTCTACATCCCCGAGCGGGTCCAGCGCGCCATCGAGAATTTTTTCCGCAAAGGCAACCTGATCGCCCTGCGGGAACTGGCCTTGCGCCGGACCGCCGAGTGGGTGGATCAGCAGATGGACATCTATCGCCGCGATCACGCCGTGGCGCGCACGTGGCCGGCGGCGGAGACCATCATGGTCTGCGTCAACATGAAACCCCGCGGGCCCCGGCTGGTGCGGGCAGCCCGTCGGATGGCGACGGGGCTGCACGCCAAATGGCTGGCGGTCTACGTCCAGACGCCGCGCCATCTGAGCCTGGCCGACGCCGATCGCGACCGCGTGAACCAGACCCTCCGCCTCGCCGAACAATTGGGCGCGGCAACGGCGATCCTAAGCGGCGCGCAGGTGGCGCAGGAGATTCTGACCTATGCCCGAACCCGCAACGTGACGAAGATCATCGTCGGAAAACCGGTGCGCGCCCGCTGGCGGGAATGGGTCTTCGGCTCGGTCGTGGCCGAACTCGTCCGGAACAGCGGAGAGATCGACATTTATGTGATCACCGGCGAGGCCGGAGAAAGCCGCCACATGATCCGGCCGGCCTTCAAACGCACGAGCACGTGGTTATCGTATCTCCTCGTGACGGCGGAAGTCGCGCTCTGCACCGTCGCGGCGTGGCTCATCTTCCCCTACTTCGGCCTGGCAAACCTGATCATGATCTACCTGCTGGGCGTGGTCTTCATCGCCGCCCGCTACGGACGCGGCCCCTCCATCCTGGCCTCCATCCTCAGCGTGGCGGCGTTCGATTTCTTTTTCGTGTCGCCCCATTTCACATTCCACCTCACGTCGGTGCAGTACCTGCTGACGCTGGCGGTCATGCTGATCGTGGCGCTGGTCATCAGCGGGTTTACCGTCCGCACCCGGCAGCAGGCCGAGCTGGCCCGCCAGAATGAACGGCGAACAGCCGTGCTCTATGCGTTGAGCCGCGACCTCGCGACGCAGCGGGGACTGGAGAATCTGGTGCGGGTCTCCCTGCAACATGTGCGGGAGATCTTCGGCGGGCAGGCCGCCATGTTCATCGCGGATGCCGACGCGCAGCTCGCGCTCCACCGCGATGCGCAGGTGTTTTTCGACTTCGATCCCAAAGAGGCCGGGATCGTGCAGTGGGTCTTCGAACATGGCGAGCGGGCCGGCATGGGGAGTAATACCCTGCCCGGCGCGAGCGCCTTTTATTTTCCCCTGACCGGGTTGAAGGCCGCGATCGGCGTCCTGGCGATCCGGCCGGCGCAGAAAGGGCGCCTCCTCGATCCGGACCAGCTCCATCTGCTGGAGATGCTGAGCAACCAGATCGCCCTGGCGGTCGCCCGCGCCCTCTCGGCCGCCGAAGCCCAGAAGGCGTCCATCCTGGTGGAAACGGAACGGATACGAAACGCGATTCTCAGCGCGGTCTCGCACGATCTGCGCACGCCGCTGGCCACCATCACCGGCGCCTCCAGCAGTCTGCTGGAGGGAAAAGAGACGTTGAGCCCCGCCGCCCGCCAGGAACTCACCCAGTCCATCAGCGACGAGGCCAACCGGCTGGAGCGGCTGGTGAGAAATCTCCTGGAGATGATGCGGCTCGAAGCCGGCGCCGTGCAACTCCAGAAGGAGTGGCATCCATTCGAAGAGATTGTCGGCGCCACGCTGAGCCGGTTGGAACGACGCCTGGCCGGCCACAGGGTGGAGACGCACTTTCCCGAGAATCTTCCCCTGGTCCGCCTGGACAGCGTGCTCATCGAACAGGTCTTGATGAATCTGCTGGAGAACGCCCTGAAATATGCGCCGCCCTCCACCCCCATCGAGCTCTCCGCATCGATCTCGGATCGCTCGTTCCTTTTTGAGATTGCCGATCGGGGGCCCGGCCTGCCGCCCGGCGACGAGCAGCGGATCTTCGACAAATTTTATCGCGGCGGCCAGGCGCGGGAGGGCGGCGTGGGGCTGGGGCTCACCGTCTGCCGCGGCATCATCGAAGCGCACGGCGGACGCATCTGGGCGGAGCATCGCCCCGGCGGCGGCGCGATCTTCCGCTTCACCCTGCCGCTGGAAGAAAGTCCGCCCGGCGTGGAACCGGAGCGACACGATCTGCGCGATTGAGCGGTTTCACGCTGCGGGGCGCCGTTCGTTTCGCATGACCGGCGGTGGTAACGAATGGCGTGTTAGATCTCCCGGTGCGATTCCCTCAACCAGGCGGTGAGTTCGCCGGGGGGAATGGGATAGCCGATGTGATAACCTTGAGCCGCGTCACATCCGACGGCGGCGAGCCGATCCATCGTGTGCTGGTCCTCCACCCCTTCGGCCACCACTTCGAGCCCCAGGTTGTGGGCCAGGTTGATGATCGACTCCACGATCACGCCGTTGCCATTGCCCTTGTCCTCGAGGCCGTCAATAATGAACGATTTATCAATCTTGAGCTTTTGCACCGGCATGCGTTTGAGATACCCTAAGGACGAGTACCCGGTGCCGAAGTCGTCAATGGCCAGGGGGATGCCGATGGTGTTGAGCCGGGTGAGCACCTGCATGGCCCGCATCGGGTTGACCATGATCATGCTTTCCGTGACCTCGAACTCCAGCAGGCCGACCGGCACGCGGCCGGTCTGCACCAACTCGGCCACCTGATCCGGCAACTGCTTTTCCTGCAGGTTCGTGGTCGAGAGATTGACGGAAATCGGCAGCGTCACCCCCTCATCCTGCCAGACCTCGTGTTGATGACAGACGGTCTTGAGCACCCACTGGGTAAAGGGCCGGATCAATCCGGTCTGTTCCGCCAGGGGAATGAACTGATCCGGCGGGATCGGCCCCAGGTCCGGGTGCGACCACCGCGCCAGCGCCTCCACGCCAATGACCTGGTTGGTCTTGAGGCTCACCTGGGGTTGATAGTGCAGCGCCAGTTCGCCATACTCGATCGCCCGGCGCAACTTGGCCGTGAGCAGCAGGCGCCGCGGACTGTGCTGCTCGTGTTCGGGGACATAGACCGCGTACCCGCCGCCCGCTTGTTTGGTCACGTACATCGCCGTGTCGGCCCGCTGAAAGAGCACATCGCTCTCCTCGCCGTGCTCGGGATAGAGGGCGATCCCGATACTCACCCCCACTTCCAGCGTCACGTCTTTGAGCAGAAACGGGGCTTCCAGCGTTTTGAGCATTTTCCGGGCGGCCAGACTGGCGCCCTCCATCGGGGTGTTGGGCAGCAGGATCGCGAACTCGTCCCCGCCCATGCGCGCCACGGTGTCGGATTCGCGCAGGCATTTTCGCACGCGCGGGCCAATTTGCCGCAAGAGCAGGTCGCCGTACAGATGCCCGAAGGTGTCGTTGACATCCTTGAACTGATTGAGGTCCAGCAGCAGCATGGCCAGCGGTTTTTTTTCACGATAGCAGGTCAGAATCGCCTGTTGCAGGCGGTCGTAAAACACGTTGCGGTTCGGAAGATCGGTCAGGGCGTCGTGATAGGCCAGGTACTCGACCGTTTCTTCCTCCCGTTGGTGCTGCCGCCGAACAGCCGCCTCGTGCAGTTGCCGTTCCACCATGGGCAGAAGCCGCGAGGTGTTCCCCTTCATGACGTAATCCTGCGCGCCGGCCTTCATCGCCTCCACCGCCGCCTCCTCACCGATGGTGCCCGAGATAAAAATAAACGGCATGTCCAACTCCCGTTCCCGCACGCGCGCCAGGGCATCCACTCCGGTGAGATGCGGCAGGCCGTAATCGGACAAGACAATATCCCACGTCTGCTTGTTGAGCGCGGTGACCAGCGCGGCGGAGGTCTCGACCCGTTCATAGGCCGGGTCATACCCGCCGGTGCGCAGTTCCCGGATCAACAGGTCCGTGTCTTCTGGGGAATCTTCAATGATCAACACTCGCAGCGATGTGCCCATCCAAGACCTCTCTGGTCAGTGTACTTCTCCGGCCGCTTTGACCTCCTTCGACTTTTTGACACTGCCCGGTGGCGGCTCGTTCAGCCGCACTAAAAAAACGCCAAGTGGTGTGACCACCTTGATGAACTCCTGAACGTTCACCGGTTTCACCACAGAGGCGTGTTCACACCATTTTTCAAGAAGGAATGGAGGGAGAAGACCACAGGAAGGACTGACATCAAATGGCAGGAAGGTGTGATGGAAGGAAGGGCTCGACCCACACCCTCTTGTCCTTTATATCTCGTCGCCGGATTCGCCGGAGCCGGCGCGGTACAGACAAGATCGGCCATTACTGGCCTCCGCGAAAAAGCCCCCCGTCAGATAAAAGAACCCCCCGACAAATAAGCAGTAAAAATAGTACCACAGCAAAAATAGAATAGCAAATTGATGGGATGCCACCACCCGTTCTTGACAAGCCACGATCCCAATCGTCTCCGATCAGGCCTTGTCCATCGCCACCGCCGGCGCCACGTCGGCCGCCCGTTGCTCCACGTGATCCGTCGCGAGCAACAGATACATTGCCGGCACCACGAACAACGTGAAGACGGTGCCGATCGAGATGCCGGTCGTAATCACGAGCCCCAGGTTAAACCGGCCCACCGCGCCCGCCCCGGACGCAGCCACCAGCGGCAGCACGCCCAATACCATCGAAGCCGTCGTCATCAAAATCGGCCGCAACCGGATGGCGGCGGCCGATTCGACCGCTTCGCGCTTGGTCCGCCCCTCGCGCCGCAGGTCATTGGCAAACTGGACGATCAGAATCCCGTGTTTGCTGATCAGGCCGATCAGCGTCACCAATCCCACCTGGGTGTAGATATTGAGGCTCGCGCCGCCGACGCCGAGCGAGATGAAAATCATCGCCCCGCAAATGGACATCGGGACGCTGATCAGGATGATCAGCGGGTCGCGAAAGCTTTCGAACAGCGCCGCCAGCGCCAGAAAAATAATGATCAACGCAAAGAGAAAGGTCACCAGCAGCGCCGACGATTCCTGCTCGTACTGCCGCGACTGGCCGGCGTAGTCCACGCTATAGCCTTGCGGCAGCGTCTCTTTGGCGAGGCGCTTCATGGTTTCCAACGCCTGGCCGAGCGTCACGCCCGGCATCGGCACGCCGGAAACGGTCGCCGAATTGAGCTGCTGAAAATGGTTCAGCGACTCGGGCACCACGCTCGTGGTCAGGCTGACGACGGTCGACACCGGGATCGCCGCGCCGTTTTTGGCGGTGATGTAGTATTCCTTGAGCTGATCGGGGTTGAGCCGCTCGCGCTGCATCACCTGCGGGATCACCTTGTACGACCGCCCGGCGAGGCTGAAATAATTGACGTAGCCCCCGCCCAGCATCGAACTCAGCGCATTGCCGACGTCGCGCATCGTCAACCCCATCAGCGCGATTTTGTCGCGATTGATCACCACCCGGGTCTGCGGCTTGTCGAGTTTGAGATCGTTGTCGAGGAAGATGAACATGCCGGTCGCCTGCGCCTTCGCCATCAGCTCCTGAGCGACCGCGTCGAGCCGCTCAGAGGCATCGGTCGTGCCGATCACGACCTGCATGGGCAGCCCGCCGCCGCCCCCCGGCAACGGGGGCGGCTGGAACACCACCGCGCGGGCGCCCGCGATCCGGCCAAGACGATCCTGCGCGTCCGCCTGCAACAGATCCGCCGTGCGCTTCCGCTCATCCCACGGTTTTAAAACCATGCCGGCGATCGCCGAGTTGAGGCCATTGAGTCCGTCGAGCTGGAAGATGTGGTCCGTCTCCGGAAACGAGGCGAAGACATCGTAGGCCTGCCGGGAGTTAAGTTGCGTCTGTTGCAGCGTGGCGTCCGGCGCCGCGGTGATCAGCGAGATGAGGATGCCCAGGTCCTCCTGCGGGGCCAGTTCGGATTTTGAGGTCGCGTACAGGAAATAGATGCTGCTCAGCACGATCACGGCAAAGACGGCGATCACGGGCAGGGTATTCAGCGACCCGTGCAACATCCGCTCGTAGCGGCCCCGCACGCGATCGAACTGACGGTCGATGAAGATGACGAAGCGGCCCTGGCCGCCGTGGTCGCGGGGTTTTAAGAAGCGCGAGCACATCATCGGCGAGAGCGTGAGCGCGATGATTGCCGATACGATCACCGCGCCGGCGAGCGTAAACGCAAACTCGGTGAACAACGCGCCGGTCAGGCCGCCCATGAAGCCGATGGGGAGGTAGACCGCCACCAGCACGACGGTCATCGCGATGATCGGCCCGACCAGCTCCCGGGCGCCGATCCGCGCCGCCTCACGCAGCGGTTTGCCCTCCTCGAGGTGGCG
>JBGPUQ010000056.1:0-6867 GCA_041491185.1 Nitrospiria bacterium
AGATGATGTTGAATGATAACGAACCTGGAGGGAAAACTCCACCACCGCAGCGATCGTGTGGTGCCGAGGGGCAAGGCCTCACGCAGGAGGGTACTGGCTCCCCTGGCGGGCCGTCGGGACAGGTTGGAGCTCTTGCGGTTTGCCGAGGAGAAACCCCTGGGCGAGATGAATGCCCATCGCGGTGACCACCTCCAACTCCTCATTCGTCTCGATTCCCTCGGCGATGATGCCTTCCGTCGAGTAATTTTGCAATGCCCGCACCAGATCTTTCAGAAACATTCTGAACTTTTCGGAAGCCACCGCGTGCAGAATCGTCGAACGATCAAGCTTGATATACTCGGGGACCAGTTTGGAGACAAAGGGCAGGGAGATGAAGCCGGCCCCAAAATCGTCGATCGCGAACTTGAAGCCCTTCTCCCGCCACATTTTGGTCACCTGCAGCCGGCGTTCGAACTCGTGGAGGGCTTCCACTTCGGAAATCTCCAGGATCACATCGACGCCGGGCGGTTTTTTTATGGTGGCATGCTGTTCCAGTACATTAAAATCAATATTGATAAAGACCCGCTCCAACCGGGCTTGCTCCGCCGCGTGAAGCTGTGTCGTGAAACAGAGATACTTCAGCTCATTGAGGTGGCCGATGGCCTGATATTTTCTGAACAGCTCCAGGATGCTGAGTTTACCCTGAGGATCACGGCTCAAGGCCTCGTATCCGATGTGCTGGCGGGATCGGATGTCCACCACGGGCTGATACACGATTTTGATGGAATGTTCGTCCAGGTGGTACTCTTCCTCTCCGATGTGAATTTTGTCCCCGCCTTTTTTGGCAATATACAGCGCCCGATCCGCGAGACGCATCAACTGGTCGATGCTGGTGCCATGCTCGGGGTACAGGGCGACCCCGATGCTCAGATCCAACTCGCACTGAATCCGCTCGCCAATTTTCTGCACGCCTCTCCGGATCCGCTCCGAGGCGATCAGGACTCCCTTGCGGGCGGTATCCGTGAGCCCCACCACAATCTCATCGCCTCCCCAGCGGAAGACGAGATCCGATCCCCGGGTGGCGTCCTGGATGGTTTTTGCCACGGCTTTTAATGTGTTATCGCCGATCTCATGGCCCTTGGCGTCATTGAGCGCCTTAAAGTTGTCAAGATCGCACAGCAAAATCGCCAGGGAATGCTTGTTGCGATCCGCCTGGGCGATTTCCAGCTCCATCCGTTGATTGAAGTATCGGCGGTTATACAGATTGGTCAGGGCATCATGGGTCGACTGATCCGCCAGTGCCTGCTCCGCCTGTTTGCGATCGGTGATATCGCGGATGATCGCCAGTCCGCCGATGATTTTGCCGGATTTGTTATGCAGGGGGGAAACGTGCCCTTCGAAAAATCCCTGTCGCCCCGTTTCCGTGACGATATATTTTTTCTCCTTGATGAAGGTCGCCTTGCCGGCAAGGACGTCATACAACAACGTGTCCTGTTCGGCCTCATTGAAAAATGGGGAGATCCCCAAGGCATGCCGGCCAAGGGTCTCCTCCTTCTTCAGGCCGGTCATCCGCTCCATGCCCGGATTCCAGACGGTATAACGACCATCACCGTCAAACGCCAGGATGCCGTCAAGACTGCTGGTGATGATCCGCTCGGAGACGGCGCGCACGTCCGAATTCGCCTGCAGGAGTTCTTGCGAGCTCAATTCGAGCGACCGCTCGAGCATGGCGCGGTCGGCGTCAAATTCCCGATAGGCAGTGTTCACGGCCTCAATAAAGCCGTGACAGTCTTTCGGCGCGGCATCGAGGCTGCCGAAATGCCTCTTGACCTGACGTTCCAGCAAGCTGTGTTTCCGGTCCAACGGTCAGCTCTCTGAAAACGCGGTGATGGTCATGGTCTGGTTATGCAATTCGCATTTCGCGCTGGGCGCAAACGGCGAGATCTCGCCATAGGAATAAAACCCGGTCAACACGGTATCCTCACCCATGATGTCCCGAACCCCTTCGACCTCTTCCTCGATGCGTTGTTTCAACACGAGTTTTCTCCCCACGCAACTGATGAGGATGGCCAGATCCGGAGCGGAAGAGCCAAGCGCCTGGCAGCTCATTTTCGCCGCGGCGATGGAGCCATCAATCAATCGATCGAAATTGGCCTTCATGAGACGGGCATAGGCGCCTTCCGGCACATCTCCCGCAAAGGTCATGCTTTGTTCCTCTTCGTTGATCGATAAGATGGTCCGAACGACCCCCGTTTCCCCTCGTGTCGTCCGCAGACTCAACGGAAAGAGCAGTCCGGTTGCCGGCAGGCCTTTGGCATGTTCTCCCAGATATTTTTTATACAATTCCAACGCCGACGTTCCATCCAATTCATACAGGATATTTCCCCGTGAACGAGTGATGAGTCGTTCCGGTCCGAATGGATCCCACCCGCCTGAGGAGCCATAGCCGACTTTGAGCCGGTCTCCGTAGAAACCGAGGGCCGCGATGGTTCCGGATTCGGGCGGGCCGTCCCAGAGCACGAACGTTTCCTGAAACCGGTCGCTATCCCCCGACAGGCCGCCGGTCACGGAGACGCCATCCGGCAGGTGCCGGGTCAACCCTCTGACCAGATCACTGCCATTGATCTTCAGTCCGTCTGACAGTACAAAGAGATGCGTCAGCCCCTTCTTATTGAGCGCCTGGGCCAGACGTTCACCGGCCTGGAAGCTGCTCTCGACCTCACTCATTTTGACCCGGGCCCCGGCGATCCGTGTGGATTCAAACTGAATCGCGGTGATGACCAACGAATCATCAAAGACCTGGGCATGGCAAATTTCCCCGGCGGTTGAACAGCCCAGCAGGTGTGCTTTTGGATACGCCTTCTTGATGGCCTCGAAGTATTTCCCCTCTTTGAGTCGAGAGGTGGAGCCAAAGAGCAACACCAATTGGGCGGATTTACCCAGGGCCGACGGCGTCCCCGGCTCCCAGCCCGTTGCCTCAGACCACCGATGTTGCTCAACCTTCATCAGCGCGTTCCTTCGGTTTCAGACATGATGCGATCAACAGCACAATGACGAATAGATCAAATGGTTTTGATCGTCTCTACAACTATAGTACTTTCCCCTTTACTGTCAAACTTTACGGGTGGTTCGACCGTCATCTTCAGGTCGTCGCTGTACGCGTTTCGGTGTGCCGTTTCAACGGTTGTTGATCCGGCTCAAGCAGGATGGAATTCAGGGGGCGGGGATGCTGCAGATTCGCCGGGTGTTGTCTGTACGTTGTGGCCTGGCCGGCGCCGGAACCCGGGGGGATCGGCCGCTAGACTGAATCGACCGCATCGCGCTGCTCAAATGTGATGACGACATCGTCCACACGCGTCACGATCAATTTGCCGTTTCGCAGTTCCAGGCGGGTTTCTTCTTTGGTGACGGTATGAATCGCCCGGCTGTAGGTGCGGATGGTTTCGGTGATCATCATCGTGACCCTGGCGCTCCGGCCATCCGGTAACAGCTCAATGGCGGTGTCGGTTCGCTCGAGGGCGTAGTCTTCCGTCTCCTCTGCGCTCTCTTCCAGCTGCCGGGCATACTCCTCCTTATTCCAGCGGAATCGATGCGCACCGTCCGGACCGGGCATTTCGAGAGTGATGATGCAATCGTCGGAGAAATTGGCCATGAACGCGTCGGTGCTCAGCGATTCGGCCGCCCGGTCCATCGAGTCCAGGAACGCCCGGATTTGAGGCTCCGTCATCGGCGCCTGCGCCGTGCCTGCCGGCAGGCGGGCGGCGGCCGGCATGACGATGAGCAGGCCGATCACACAGGCCGACGACCACAGCCATGTGATCGATCGATGCATCCGGCGGAGCAGCGCCGGCTCCATGCGGCGTTTGAGCGGCATGGATCTATCCTACCGCAAATCCCCACGGCGAGGTCGAGAGCCACGTCGTCAGGTCGGTCGCGGGCAACGGGCGGCTCATATAATAGCCCTGGGCGGCGTCGCATCCCCAATCACGCAACTGCTGCCAGCTTTCTTTGTTTTCGACTCCTTCGGCGATGACTTTGAGCCCCAGGTTGTGACCGAGATCGATGGTGGAGCGGACAATCACCCGGTCGTTCTCATTCGTCGCCATGCCAATAACGAAGGATGTGTCGATTTTGATCGTTCCGACCGGCAACCGTTTCAGATAGGCCAGCGACGAGTAGCCGGTGCCGAAGTCGTCGATCGAGAGGCCGACGCCCATGGCATTCAGGCGCGTCAGGACATCCATCGCGTTGGCCTGGTTCATCATGATCGCGCTTTCTGTGATTTCCAATTCCAGACAACCGGCGTCGACGGCACAGGCGTCGAGCACCTTGGCGAGCTGCCGGGGAAGTTGCGGGTCCTGGAGATTTCGCGTCGAGAGATTGACCGCCATGTTGAGGGAGGTGCCTGCCTGGCGCCAGGTCCGGCATTGCCGGATCGCCGTCTGGAGCACCCATTCTGTGAGCGGCCCGATCAACCCCGTCTGTTCCGCCGGCCCGATAAATTGGTCGGGCGGAATGAATCCGCGCTCCGGATGCTGCCAGCGCACGAGGGCTTCGACGCCGGTGACCCGCCGCGTCTTAAAATCGATCTTCGGTTGATAATGGAGACGAAGCTGGTCGTGTTCGATCGCCTGGTGCAGCTCCCCCATCAGCGCCAGTTTTTTCGGACTATGCTGATCCAACTCGGGGCGGTAAATCATGAAGCCGCTCTTGGCGTGTTTCGCCACATACATGGCCACATCCGCCCGCTGGATCAGGCTGTCGGCGTTCTCGCCGTGATCGGGGTAGAGCGCGATGCCGATGCTCGCCTCAACGGCGATGGGCAGGTTGTCGATGACGAAGGGTTCTTCAAGCGCTTTCATAATCTTGCGCGCCACAAGCGTGGCGTGCTCGGATTCCGCCAGCGGGAGCAGGACCGCGAATTCGTCTCCGCCCAGCCGCGCGACCGTGTCCGATTCCCGCAACGTCTTGCCCAGGCGCGAACCCACCTGCTGCAGCAGCCGATCGCCGCGATCATGGCCGAGGGTGTCGTTGATCTCCTTGAAATGATCCAGATCCATGAGCAACAGGGCCACCGGTTTCTTCTCCCGCTGTGCGGTCAGGATCGCCTGTTGCAGTCGGTCGTGCAGCAGGGTGCGGTTGGGAAGGGCTGTCAGCGCATCGTGATAGGCCAGATATTTGACCATTTCATCGGCCTGCCGGCGGTCCTGCCGTATCTTCGCGTCGCGCAACTCCCGTTCGATCGCGGGAATCAGGCGCGTCGGATTGTTTTTCATGATGTAGTCATGCGCACCGGCCCTCATCGCCTGAACGGCGATCTCCTCGCCGATGGTCCCGGACATGATGATGAACGGAAGATCGATCCCCAGTTGCTGCATGAGGGCCAAGGCGGCCAACCCGCTGAATTGCGGCATGGAATAATCGGAGATGATGAGATCCCACGCCCGCTGTTCGAGCGCGGTTTTCGTGGCGGCCGACGTGTCGACCCGTTCGAACGTGGGGTCGTAACCGCCGTGCCGTAATTCCCGCACCAGGAGCGCCGCATCGTCTTCGGAGTCTTCAACGATCAGGACGCGAAGCGGTGTGCTCATGATCCACGTCTCCCCATGGGTGGCTCATTCAAAATGAGCCAGTAGAGCCCCAGTTGCCGAACCGCCTCGGTGAATTCCGCAAAATCGACCGGCTTGCGGATGTAACTATTGGCGCCGAGTTTGTAGCCGTTCATCAGATCCTGCTGTTCCTTTGATGACGTGAGAATGACCACGGGAATCAGGCTGAGTCGCGTATCGGCGCGAATCCGGCTCAGCACCTCAAACCCGTCCAGCTTGGGCAGCTTTAAATCGAGCAGGATGATCTCCGGAACGTTCGTGACGTCCCGGCCGGCATGGGTGCCGGTGCCAAAGAGATAGTCCAGCGCTTCCACCCCGTCATGGGCCACGATCACGGTGTTCTTGATTTTGTTCTTCTGAAGCGCTCGGATCGTGAGCGCCTCGTCATCGGGGTTATCTTCCACCAGCAAAATCGCATTGTCGTGCATGGGAGCCTCCAAATTCAGTTGGGAGTTTTTAGTTTTGAGTTGTGAGTTGATTTCCCCTGTTGACTCGTTTTTACGATTGAGGTCAGGATGCGGAGCAGTTCTTGGGCGTCATCAATCAACGAATGAATCTGTTCGGAGGGCGTGATTTTTGAATCGCGCAACAGCCGCAGCCAGTAATATGTTTCCCGCGCTTCTTTCGAGGCAAGGCCCATCTTGGCCACGAAATCAGGCCGGCTGATCCCTGCCAGCGCTTCTTCGATATTTGCCCCGATACTTGTGCCTGCTCGAAGTACTTGGCCGGCAAGCTCATATTCTCTTCGTTCGCGAAGCCATCGCGCTAAATGAATGACATGTAACGCAAACGTATAGCTCTTTTCCTTTACGATGCTCGTTTTCATGGTCACGTCCTTACAACTAAAAACTCAAAATTCACAACTCAAAACTTCTCACAACGTGAAATAGAACGTTGCTCCTTCTCCCACGGTGCTCTCCGCCCAGACTCGGCCGCCGTGGCGGTGAATAATGCGTTGGACGGTTGCCAGGCCGATCCCCGTCCCTGGAAACTCGGCGGCCGCGTGCAATCGCTGGAAGGCGCTGAACAGTTTGCCGGCGTAGGCCATGTCAAACCCGGCGCCGTCATCCCGGACAAAATAGACCGGCCGGCCGTCGGTGGCGGTGACGCCGAATTCGATCGCGGCCGCCGGTCGTTTGGACGTGAATTTCCAGGCGTTGCCCAACAGATTGTCCAGCACCTGCCGAAGGAGCCGTCCGTCCCCTGTGGCCGTGATGCCATCTCGGATGACGAGCGCCACGTGGCGATCCGGGAATTGTGCCTGAAGCTCCGCGGCGAT
>JBGPUQ010000057.1:0-6725 GCA_041491185.1 Nitrospiria bacterium
CGCACCGTGCCGTAGGGATTGGATGTCTCTTCGTCTGCAAAGACCGATACCGGAGAACCGGCCGCGAGGCTGCACAATAGAAGGGTGACGAAGACCGCAATGAGCTTCTTCATGGATGGGCTTCCTTTCGGATGGATTATCGCTCGGATCAGGCCGAGGAATCAAGTCCGATGTCAGGGATCGCGCCGGAGCAGGGCATAGCCTTCACGGCGGATCTCCTCCTGCCTCCGCTTGATTTCCATCGGCGGCACCTCATATTCGCGCAGCACCAACTCGAACATTTCCAGTGATGTCTCGAACTCTTCCGGCACCACCTCATCCGCGCCCAGCCGGAGCAACTCCTCCACTTCCCGCACGTAGCGGGTTCTCACCACGATATGGATGTCGGGATTGGCCTGGCGGGCCACCTGGACGGCCCGCCGTGTCGCAAAGGGGTCCGAGACGGCCAGCACCAGGAGCTTCGCATCACGAATGCCCATCCGCTCCAGCACTTCGCGCTGCGTGACGTCGCCGTAGTAGAGCGGTTCGCCGTGCGCCAGGCCGTGCCGCACCGCATCGGCGTGAAGATCCAGCACCAGATAGGGGATATTCGCATCCTTGAGGCCGCGGGCCAGATTGCGGCCGTTGAGGCCGTAGCCGCCGATGATGACATGATCCCGGGGCGACGGTTTCGGGGCGTCAGGATCGGGCGAATCCCGCCGGCTCAACCAGGCCGGCACCACGGACATGGACTCCGCGCCGGACAGCAGCCGTGGCGCGATCTGGATGAGAAACGGTGTCATGATCATCGTCAGGATGGAGATCATCAAAAACAACTGATAGCCGCCCGGCGAGAGCAGACCATTCCCCTGCCCGGCCTGCGCCAGCACGAATGAAAATTCGCCCACCTGCGGCAGCGTCAATCCGACCAGTGCGGCCACCCGCAGCGGATAGCCCAGCCCCAGCGTCACCCCGCCGGCCACGACGGCTTTGAGCAACAGGACCCCGGCCGTGATCAGTAGGACGAGCGGCGCTCGATCCACGAAGGCGCGCAGATCCAGAAGCATCCCGATGGAAACGAAAAACAAACTGATGAAACTGTCTCGAAACGGCAGGATATCGGCCAGCGCTTGATGGCTGTAGTCCGACTCGGAAATGACCAGCCCGGCAATGAACGCGCCCAGCGCCAGCGACAGCTCCTGGGTGGCGGAGACCCACGCCATCCCCGCGCAGATCAGCAAGATCATGATGACAAACAGCTCCCGGCTGCGGGTCCGCACCACCAACGCCAGCGCTCTGGGCACCACCCATCTGGCGGCGGCCAGAATCGCCGCGACCAGCAACAGCGATCGCACCAGGAGCAGGATCAGATCGGTCGATGACGTCCCGCTCCCTCCTCCAAGGAATGGGAGCAACAACATCATCGGCACCACGATCAGATCCTGAAAAATCAAAATGGCCAGGGCCAGTCGCCCGTGGGGCGCATCCAGCTCGCCCCGGTCAATGAGCAGTTTTAAGACGATGGCCGTGCTGCTCAGCGCGATGAGAAATCCCCAAAAAATCGATTGCCGCAATGAGGCGTCAAACACAAAGAACGCGACCGGTGCGGTCAGCGCGATGGTCAGGGCAACCTGCAACCCGCCGCCGCTCAGCGCAAAGATTTTGATGCGGGCCAATCGGGCAAGCGAAAATTCCAGCCCGATCGTGAAGAGCAGGAACACCACGCCCACCTCGGCCAGCCGCTCCACGCGCGTCAGATCATCGACCAGGTTGAGACCATAAGGACCGATCAACGCGCCCGTGATGAGAAAACCCACGACGGAGGGCAGGCGCAACCGGTGAAACACCAGCACAACGGCGACGGAAAGACCGAAGATGATGACCAGATCACGAACAAATGCGATATCAGCCATGGGTGCGTCTCTCCCTGCGGCGCCGATGCATCGTAGCCTATTCGTCGTGCACTTGGAAAGTGCGGCGTATTGATCCGGATCGCCAACTGTGGTAAGGAACGTGCCGATGAGGAGGCATTGATGGGTGTCGAGATCAAAGAAGGCGCGCGGATCGATCCGTCGGCGCTGCAGGCCCTGTACGAACATGCGCCCTGGGCCCGCGGGCGGACGGTGGAGGGAATCCGCGCCATGCTGGACCACACCGATTATCATTTCTCGGCCTGGGAGGGGTCGCGGTTGATTGGCTTCGCCCGGGTGCTCACCGACGGCGTCTACCGGGCCACGCTCTGGGACGTGGTCGTCCATCCCGACGATCAGGGACGCGGGGTCGGCGAAGAGCTGGTCACCCGCGTGCTGTCGCATCCGGTGCTCTCGCGGGTCGAAAAATTCTGGCTGAACACGCGGGATAAATTCGGTTTCTATGAAAAGTTCGGCTTCGTCCGTTCGGACCAGGGGATGGTACGGGAGCATCCCAAGCGATCGTAAGAATACCCCCTTGAGACAATGGGTGGTGCACTCATGTACAATCGTGACAATACATGCGTGGTCCGCATTGGAAAAGAACGGCGATGAAGACTGAACCACCGGACACCTCCGCCGCGGCATCGCCGACCTCATCGGCCACGGGCAAGCTCATCGTCGCGCTGCTGTTCGCTGCGGTCATCATCTCCGTTTTCTACTTCGGCGCCAACCGCTACCTCTCGCTCGACGCGCTGAAGGCGCACCGGGATCAATGGCTCGCTTACACGCAGGCGCACTATGCCACGGCCGTGATGGTCTTCATTACACTCTATTGCCTGCAAGCGGCGCTGTCTCTGCCCGGTGCGGCGCTGTTTACGCTGGCCGGCGGCTTTTTGTTCGGCCCGCTGGCGGGCACGCTCTACGCCAATCTGGGCGCGACCAGCGGCGCCACACTGGCCTTTCTCGTCGCTCGGTATCTGTTCCACGACTGGGTCGAGGCCAGATTCGGCCGCCGCCTCGCGCCGCTGCAGGAGGGCTTTCGGAACAACGCCTTCGGCTACCTGCTCTCGTTGCGCCTGATTCCGATCATTCCATTTTTCATCATCAACCTGCTCTCCGGCCTGACCCGGATCCGCCTGGGCACCTTCGCCGCGGCGACATCGATCGGCATCATTCCCGGCGGGTTCGTCTATGCCTACGCCGGCCGTCAGCTCGGCACGATCAATTCATTGGGCGAGATTGCCTCGCCGCGCGTCCTGCTGGCCTTCACGCTGCTGGGAGTGCTGTCACTGCTGCCCATGCTCTATCGCGCCATGACCCGAACACCGATCACCAAGAGCTAACTCATGCCTGACACCGTCACGATGCCACCGGACGATGACGCCAACCGGGCGCTGATCAACAATGTTCACCCCCCGGGCTGGATCAATCCGCAGCCGACCGGTCCCTATAACCTGGTCGTCATCGGCGCCGGCACGGCGGGGCTGGTCACCGCGGCCGTCGCCGCCGCGTTGGGGGCCAGGGTCGCCCTGGTGGAAAAATATCTCATGGGCGGCGATTGTTTGAACGTCGGCTGCGTCCCGTCCAAAGGAATGATCCGCGCCGCCCGCGCCTGGGCTGACCTCCGGGAATCAGAGGCGTTCGGCCTGAAGATTCCACCCGGCGTCCAGACCGATTTCGGCGCCGCCATGGCCCGCATGCGCACACTACGCGCGCAGATCAGCCGGAATGATTCGGTCCAGCGCTTCACACAACTCGGCGTGGATGTGTTTCTCGGCGAAGGACGATTCATCGATCGCCGAACCGTCGACGTCAACGGCACACGGCTCACCTTCTCACGCGCCGCCATCTGCACCGGCGCGCGCGCGGCCATGCCGCCGATCCCCGGCCTGGCCGAGGTCGGCTATCTGACCAATGAGACTGTCTTTTCGCTGACCGAATGTCCCCCGCGGCTGGCCGTGATCGGCGCCG
This sequence comes from Nitrospiria bacterium, assembly GCA_041491185.1. GTDB lineage: Bacteria > Nitrospirota > Nitrospiria > JACQCE01 > JACQCE01 > JBGPUQ01. The sequence goes on from JBGPUQ010000057.1 coordinate 3,864, forward strand.
GCCCCATCGGCTGCGAGCTGGCGCAGGCGTTCGCCCGGTTTGGCAGCCGGGTGACCGTCCTGGAACAGACGGAGCGGCTTCTTCCGCGTGACGACGCCGACGCCGCGGCCATCGTCCGGACCCGGATGGAGCGCGACGGCGTGCAGTGCATCTTCCGCGCCGCCATTGGCCGCGTCCAGCCCAGCGAGGGATCGAAATTCCTCACCTATATAATGGATACCCGCACGCAGGAGCTGGCCGTGGACGCCATTCTGGTCTGCGTCGGCCGGGCGCCGAATGTCGAGCGATTGGGATTGGAACAGGCCGGCGTCACCTACGACCGTTCCGGCGTCACGGTCACCCCACGGCTCCAGACGACGAACCCGCGCATCTTTGCCGCCGGCGATATCTGCTCGCCCGATAAATTCACCCATGCGGCCGACGCGCAGGCGCAGATTCTCATTCAGAACGCGCTCTTTCCTCATCCCCTTGGGCTGGGCTGCGCCTCGACGGATCGGCTGATCATTCCCTGGTGCACCTACACGTCACCAGAGTTGGCCCACGTCGGCCTCACCGAAGCCGATGCACGAACCCGCGGAATTGAGATCGACACCTTCACACATCCGCTCGATGAGGTCGATCGCGCGATCCTCGATGGCGATACCGAGGGCTTTGTGCGCCTCCATGTCCGAAGAGGCACCGACACGATCGTCGGCGCCACCATCGTCGCCGCCCATGCGGGCGATCTGATCAGCCAGGTCACGCTGGCCATGAGGTCGGGCCTCGGGCTGGGCGCCATCACGAGCACGATCTACCCCTACCCGACCCAGGCCGAGGCGATCAAAAAAGCCGCCACCGCCTGGCGAAAAACCACGCTCACCGAAGGAAAGAAGGCGGTGTTAAAGAGGTGGTTCAAATGGGCAAGATAAAGGGCTATTTTCGATTGCCAACAATGTCGAGTGCCGAATTTCGAATGTCAATAGAAATGCTGTGCACATGCTTTTCATTCGAAAATCGAAAATCGAAAATTCCCTCATTCGACATTAGTCCGAAAACCGGCAGGGCTGCCGGATGGCCCAACGGAGCCGACGCAGGTACTGACCTCGCGGAATCTCGACCGCTCCGAACTGCACCAAGTGGGGATTGATCAACTGCACGTCAAAGAGCGTGTAGCCCCGGCGGTGGAGCCGCTCGACCAGATGAACCAGGCAGACCTTTGACGCATCGGTCCGGCGGGAAAACATCGACTCCCCCATAAACGCGCCACCCAAACTCACCCCATAGATCCCGCCCACCAGTTTGTTACCCTGATAGGCCTCAATCGAGTGGGCCTTGCCCATTCGATGCAACGCCGTATAGACCGAGATGATCGGCTCGTTGATCCAGGTCTCCTTCCGATCGGCGCAGCCGCGCATCACCCCTTCAAAATCGCGATCAATCGCGATCTCGAATCGGCCTTGACGAACCGTCCGCGCCAACCGCGTCGAGAGATGAAAGCGTTTCAAATCAATGATCGCGCGGGGATCGGGCCAGTACCATTGAATCGTGCCGTCTTCATCGCCCATCGGGAAAAAACCGTTCTCATAGGCGCGCAGGAGAAACTCCGGCGTCAGCGTATCGTCCATGGGGGTATTGTACACCGTCTTATGGCAAGGCTCGAGCCTTCAACTTGCTTGCTATAATTTCACCTTTTTTGTACGATGTTCATCCCATGCGGCGCAACATCACCAACCTCTTTCCCGAGTTGGAGAAGGATCTCCAACTCCTCCATACGACCGGCCTCATCCCGTCGCAGGGCATCGAAGAGTTGATCAAAAACGGCCACCTCGTCGCCCCGCCCGAGTTCCCGATCACCGATGGCCAGATCCAGCCGGCCAGCATCGATCTGCGGCTCGGTCCGGTCGCCTACCGGGTGCGCGCCAGCTTTCTCCCCGGCGAGCAGTCCACCGTCAGAAACCGGATTGAAGAACTCTTCATGCACGAGATCGACCTGTCCAAACCCGCCGTGCTGGAGAAGGGCTGCGTCTACATCATCCCCTTGCTCGAAGAGCTGCGGCTGCCCGCGCTGCTCTCCGGCAAAGCGAATCCCAAGAGCACGACGGGCCGGCTGGACATCTTCACCCGGCTGATTACCGATTACGGTAAAGAGTTCGAACGGGTCCGGGAAGGTTACAAGGGGAAATTGTATCTCGAGGTCGTCCCGAAGACCTTCAGTATTCTGGTGCGGCAGGGCACCAAGCTCAACCAACTGCGCTTCGTCCGTGGGGCGCCGCCGCCGTCGGACGCCACGCTCGACGAGCTGCACGAGAAAGAGACGCTGGTCTATCTGGATGATGACGTGCCCGCCGAGGCGATGATCGATAAAGGCCTCTGGGTGTCCATCGATCTGGAAGGCGGCAACAACGCGTCGGTCATCGGCTACCGGGCCAAGCGCCACGCGCCACTGATCAACCTCGACCTGGTCGATTATTATGATCCGGCGGATTACTGGGAGCCGATTCGACCGCCGAGAACGAAGAGCCTCATCTTAAATCCCGATGACTTCTACATCCTGATCTCAAAGGAAAAAGTCCGCGTCCCGCCCAATTACGCCGCGGCGATGGTGGCGTATGATCCGTCGGTCGGCGAGTTCCGGATTCACTACGCTGGATTTTTCGATCCCGGCTTCGGCTACGGCAGCGCGGATATCAAAGGCACCAAGGCGGTGCTGGAGGTGCGCTCGCACGAAGTGCCGTTTTTGCTGGAGGACGGCCAGGTCGTCGGCCGGTTGATCTACGAGCGGTTGCTCGCCACCCCGAAGAAAATCTACGGCACCAACATCGGCTCGTCCTATCAGTGCCAGGAATTATCGTTGAGCAAGCAGTTCAAGCGCATGTAGCCCAG
>JBGPUQ010000058.1:0-6658 GCA_041491185.1 Nitrospiria bacterium
CTACCCGTTCTTCCCTCGGTTTGACGCTTCCAGACCCCTCTGGTAGACTCAACAGAGTCCCATATTTGTTGGGATTACCCGAGGCCGATGGCATCATTTTCGCTCATCAAAAGCTTGCAGGCCAATATTGGCCGCGTCATCAAGGGCAAAGACGAGGCGATTGAATTGGCCGTGACCGCGTTGCTGGCCCGGGGCCATCTCCTGATCGAAGATGTGCCGGGGGTCGGGAAGACCACACTCGCCCATGCGTTGGCCCGATCGCTCTCCTGCACATTTCGCCGGGTGCAATTCACCAGTGATCTGCTGCCGTCCGATGTCATCGGGGTGACGATTTTCAACCAGCAGTCGCAATCGTTCGAATTCAGACAGGGGCCGTTGTTTGCCAATGTGGTGTTGGCCGATGAGATCAACCGGACCACGCCGAAAACGCAGAGCAGCCTGCTGGAGGCCATGAATGAGATGCAGGTCTCGGTTGACAATCAGACCTATCCGCTGCCGCGCCCCTTTATGGTGATTGCCACCCAAAATCCGATGGAATACCACGGGACCTACCCGTTGCCGGAATCGCAGCTCGACCGGTTCATGATGCGGATCCGCATCGGCTATCCGGACGAACCGCACGAGCGGGAGGTGATCATGCGCCCGATGGCCGACCCGGTCCAGGCGCTCGAGCCGATTCTGACGACCCACGAACTGGTGGAATTGCAGGCCGGTCTTGATCACGTTCGGATGGATGACAGTCTGGTGGATTATCTGCTGGCCATTGTGCGGGCGACCCGGCAGACCGATCAGCTCCTGCTCGGCACCAGCCCCCGAGGGGCGATCTCCCTGCACCGGGCGGCGAAAGCTCGGGCGTTGGTCCAAGGACGGGATTATTGCCTGCCGGACGATATCAAACAACTGGCGGTGCCGGTGCTGGCTCACCGGCTGGTCGTCTCCAGCCGAATGGATCTCGGCCCTTCACACGATCGCGAAGCCGAACGGGTGGTGGAGGAGCTGATGTCGGCCATCCCGGTGCCGATCTGACCCGTGTTGATCGTCTCGTGGATTGGCCGTGAAGTGGATTGAGCGATTCCTCCGATATAAACGCCGTTCGCTGAAATTTACCCCGCTTGGCACCCGGTTCGTCCTGGTCACCCTGGCCGTCGGGCTGGCCGCCATTAATACGGGCAATAATCTGCTCTATCTGGTGCTGGCGTTGTTGCTCAGTTTGATTACCCTGTCCGGCGTTCTTTCCGAGCAGTGTCTGCGCCGGTTGGTGGTGACCAGGCGTCTGCCGTCCGTGGTCTTTGCCAGCGAACCGTATACGGCGACCCTGATCGTTGCCAATCACAAGCGCCTCTTCCCCTCCTTTCTGCTGCACGTTCAGGAGGAGATCAATGAGACGGCTGGCGTCACGACGGTCGGCGCGGCGGATCCGCCGATTTTCGTCCTCCCCCCTCACGCCGTTCGATCGATCTCCTATCGGGCGCAGTTTGGTCGCCGCGGGCTGCATCGCCTGACCGGAGTGGTCGCCAGCACTGATTTTCCCTTCGGTCTCTTTACCAAGCGTCTGCTGATGCCGCTTGCTCACGAGGTGCTGGTCTATCCGGCCATGCTGCCGAACGCGGAACTGGCCGGGGTGATCAATCCCGTCGGCCAGGAATTGGCGCGTGCGCGAAAGGGGCGCGGCGGCGGTTTTTTCGCCCTTCGGGACTATCAGGAGGGGGACGACGCTCGAATGATCCACTGGAAGAGTTCGGCCCGCCACGCCAAATTGTTGGTTCGGGAAGTGGATGAAGAAGAGCACCGGGAGGTGACATTGGTCATTGAGCGTCGGTGGCCGTCCGACGCGACCACCGAGGGCCGCGCGGCCATCTACCGAGCGCGGTTCGAGCGGGCCATCAGTCTCGGAGCGACGATGACGGTCGAATGGGCTCGTCGGGGATGGCGGCTGGGCATCGTCACGGAGGAGGTGCACCTCCCGCCCGCGCAGGGACGGGCGCATCTGGAAAAGATTCTTCGGACCTTGACGCTGTTACCGCCCATCGAAAGGCCGCCGCCGTCGGATGAGCCCCTTGCCATACCCACCCAGTTATTGAGCCGGCGTCCACCCGACCAACTGTGGGTCGTGTTGGCCATTTGTGACGACGATGCCTGGCCGACCGGCATGTCGGACGTGCTGCGGCACGTGGTGACCTGCCCCAACGAGCCGACCGAATCCGGCGAGGGGGAGGCCTAGCGGCATGCCCATTACCACGGCCTTGCAAGTGGTGACCTGGTCGATTCTGTTCTCATCACTGTCCATTCTGTGGGTTTCGGAACTGCTCTCCCCGTTGCTGGTTGCCGCCGGCTACGGGGCGATCGGCATCAGCGCGGTCCGCGTGCGGCTGGAGGCACGCCCATGGTTTTCAACGGCAATCTGGCGACTCCTCACGCTGGGTGCCCTGGCCATGTTCGTGGTTGAGTGGGTGGTACTGGGCGACGGGTTGTTGAACGCCAGCTTGCATCTGTTGTTGTTTCTCATGGTCTACAAACTGCTGACGTTGGCGCACAGCCGGGACTATCTGCATCTCTATCTGATCGGGTTTTTCCAGCTCCTGGCCTCGACGACGGCCGCGGCGGCGCTGCCGTACGGCCTCATTTTCTTGCTCTATGTCGTGCTCTCTCCGTGGACGCTGATGCTTTACACGCTACAACAGGAGGCGGAGCAGCAGGCGGCGTCGGGCCAGCTTCCGATCATCCGGTGGCCATTTTTCGTGACCACGACCGCGACGGCGGTGGGCACGTTCGTGCTGACCCTGGCGATCTTTTTTGTCATCCCGCGCATGGGTTCCGGCTTTCTCCAACAGGCGGGCACGGAGCCGGTGAAGCTTATCGGCTTCTCCGAGCGGGTGGATTTGGGGACGATCGGCGCCGTGAAACTGGATCCGACGATTGTGATGCGCGTCAGCGTGTCGTCTCCGACCACCAGCCCCCTCCCCCCGTTCTATTGGCGCGGCACCGCGTACGATTATTATGACGGCACCAGCTGGCAAAACCGGCTGGCCGGACGACGGACGGTGCCCCGTGACGTCGATGGGCGATTCACGATTTTTTCCCTTCGACGTGTGGCCACGCCGTCCCCCGACGTGGTGCGGCAGGACATGATTCTGGAGCCGCTGGAAACGGCGATCCTCTTTGCCGCCGCCAATCCCGTGGCGGTCGGGGGCCAGCTTCCCTCGCTGCGGATCGACGGCCAGGGGACGCTGCTGCTCCCCGTGGCGCCGGCGTCCAGATTTCGCTATGAAGTGGATTCGGTGCTTCCCCGGTTGGTCAAGGCGGACGCGACGGTGACCGTCGCCGATGAGCCGCGTGTGCCGCCCGTCTATGTACAGCTTCCGGCCGGCTCGGAGCGGCTGGTCGAGCTGGCCAAGCAGGTGGCCGGAGTCTCGAAGGCCGGCGTGGCCACCGCGGCGGATCTATCCCCGGCGTCGTCGGTGCTGGAGCAGGCGCGGCGGATCGAATCCTATCTGAAGCGCAACTATCGCTATACGCTCGACGTCAAACCGCCCGCTCGGTTGAGCGCGATCGACGACTTCCTCTTTGAGCAGAAAGCGGGCTACTGCGAATATTATGCGACGGCGATGGTGCTCATGCTCCGCGGTCTTGGCATTCCGGCCCGGATGGTGTCGGGTTTTATGGAAGGCGAATGGAATCAGTTCGGCCGGTATTATACGGTCCGAGAGCAGGACGCCCACACCTGGGTCGAGGTCTACTTTCCCCGTTCCGGCTGGATGCCGTTTGATCCGACACCCGCGGTCAGCCAATCATCGCCGATGGTCTTTGGCCGGCTGCGCCAGCTGGCGGATACCCTGTGGGTGTCGTGGGAACGCTATATCATCCGGTTCAGCCTGAGAGATCAATGGGCGGTGATTCAGGAAATGCGGACACAAGGGACGACGTGGCAGATGCGGTCGGTGCAGTGGATGGATGCGGGAAAGGTGCAACTGGCGGCCGCGGTGTCATGGGTGTTCCACCATCGGGAGTTTTTTCTGTTGATTGTGGCCGTCGGGTGTTTCGTTCTCCTGGTGATGCGATGGTGGGTGCAGCGCCACGGCGGCTGGCCCTTCCGGTTGGCCCGGCCACTGCGTCAGTCCCAACTGCACGGCCAGACGTTCTATGCCAAATTGCTGCGCCGGTTGGCCAGCCGCGGGCTTCCCAAGCCGGCCGCCATGACGCCGTTGGAGTTTCTGCGCTCCGCCCGGCCGAAATTGGGATCGACCGGCGACGCGGTGGAGCAACTGACCGATTATTACCACCGGCTGCGGTTCGGGGCGGTCCCGCTGACCCACGATGATCAGCGGGAGATTTCCCGGTTGCTCCGGCAGGTGGAACAGGGCGAGTTGGTCGGGGCTCGCGCTGAGGATTCCTTCCCGCCGCAATCGTCTTAGTGCGCGTCCGCCCAGTGGCGGCCCACCCCAAGATCGACCCGCAGCGGGACGGAGAGATCGGCCACTCCTTCCATCTCTTCTCTGACGAGCGCCGTCACGGCCTCGATTTCCGCCTCCGGCACTTCGAGCAACAATTCGTCATGGATCTGGAGCAGCAGTGCGCTGCGTCGATTCTCCCGTCGGAGCCGCCGGTCAACCCGATTCATGGCCACTTTGATCAGATCGGCCGCGCTCCCCTGCACCACCGTGTTGACGGCCGTCCGCTCGCCCAACGCCCGTGTTGCCGCGGGTCGCTGCCCCAACTCCGGGATCGGGCGCCGTCGCCGCCAGATCGTGGTGACCACGCCATCCGCGGCCGCCCGGGCGATGGTGTCGTCAATAAATTGTTTGACGCCCCGATAGTGGGTAAAGTAGCGGTCGATGTACCGCTTGGCCTCGGCCTGTGAAATTCCCAGCTCCTGCGACAGGCCGAACGGGCTCATTCCGTAAATAACGGCAAAGTTGACGGTCTTGGCGACCCGCCGCATCTGGGGGGTGATCTGTTCCCGAGGCAGACCAAAGAGCTGCATGCCGGTGGTGGTGTGCACGTCGTCGCCGCGGTGGAAGGCGTTGAGGAGCGTGGAATCGTGGGACAGGTGAGCCAGCAGACGCAGTTCGATCTGGTTATAGTCGGATGACAGCAATCGGCAGCCGGGCGCGGCGATGAAACATTGCCGGATGCGTTGCCCCCATTCCCCTCGAATCGGAATATTTTGCAGATTCGGATCGCTGCTCGAGAGTCGCCCGGTGGCAGCGACGGTCTGGTGGAATGTGGTGTGCAGTCGTCCGGTCTTGGGATCGACCAGCGCCGGCAGCGCCTCCACATAGGTCGATTGCAGTTTGGTGAGCTGCCGGTAATTGAGCAGCTCGGACGGCAGTTCATGCTGGAGCGCCAACTGGGTGAGGACCGATTCATCCGTTGAGTAGCCGGTTTTGATCTTCTTGAGCGGTGGCAGCCCCAACCGATCAAACAGGATCTCGGCGAGTTGTTTGGGTGAATTGAGATTGAAGGTCGTGCCGGCTAGTTGATAGATGCGCGCTTCGATCCGTTCCAGGTGGCCGCGCAATTCGGCGCCGACCGTTTCCATGAGGGCGATATCGAGCAGAATGCCCGTCCGTTCCATGGCACTCAGGACCTCGATCAACGGCAATTCCACCTCGTCATAGAGCGGCCGAAGCCCGTACTGTTCGAGATCCGCCTGGAGTTTGGGCACCAGTTGCCGGATCGCCTGGCTGGCCGCGCCGCAACCTTCCGGACTCTCACACAGCGCCGGGCCCGTCGGGAGCGGACCGAGACCATACGTGCCGGCCAGATGGTCGAGTTCATAACGGGCGCGCGTGGGATCGAGCAGATAGGCGGCCAATTTAGTGTCGAACCCCGGCGTGATCGGCGCGGCGCCCAGTGCGGCCACCGCATGGAGCAGGGGTTTGAGGTCATGGCCGGCGATGACCGGCTGTCGAACGCGCAGCCGTTCGCACAGGTCGGCCACGGGCGGCCCCCACGGGAGATAGAAGGCGGCGCTGTCATCGAGGCTGAGGCACAGTCCGGCCGGCGGTGTCGCGGCCCCGGCCGCATGGGTGTGCAGCGCGACCGCGACGACCTGATGCCGTCCGGCCGCCTGCTCAAGCGCCGGCCACAGCCGATCCAGGTCGGTGCGCACCGTCGGTGTCGACGGAGCGGCGGCGTCGGTCTGGAGATGGGCCGCCTGCCCTGATGCCGGCGGAGGGTCGTCCGGGATCATCTTGAGGAGGCGGGTGAACTCCAATTCCGTGAAGAGCGCGCGAAGCTGTTGATGGTCGGGTGAGGCCATCCGCCAGTGTTCCCACTCCAGCGCGATCGGGCAATCGGTGTGCAGCGTGGCCAGGTCGCGGCTCAACCGTGCCTGGTCGGCGTGCTGGCGCAACGTCTCGCGCAATTTCGGTTTGTCCACCTCCTCGAGGTGAGACAAGAGCCGATCGATCGACCCGAACCGGGCGATGAGGCTGGCCGCCGTCTTTTCTCCGATGCCGGGCACGCCGGGCACGTTGTCCACGGCATCGCCCATCAGACCGAGAAAGTCGGCCATCTGTTCCGGCGCCACGCCGAATCGGGCCGCCACCTCCTTCGGGCCGATGAGCTGCTCTTTGAGCGAATCGTAGAGCAGGATCGAGGGGCCGACCAACTGGTAGAGATCCTTGTCCGTGGAGACGATGACGACCGCCATCCC
>JBGPUQ010000059.1:0-6634 GCA_041491185.1 Nitrospiria bacterium
ACCTCCGTCGCCATCCCGTGGCTCAAGGAACACTATGGCGGCGAGGTGATCGCTTTCTGCGCCGATATCGGCCAGCAGGAGGATCTCGCCGCCGCACGCGAAAAAGCGCTCAAGAGCGGCGCCGTCAAGGCCGTGGTGGAGAATCTCTGCGAGCCGTTCGCCCGCGACTATCTCTTCCCCATGCTGCGGGCTAACGCGGTCTATGAGGGCAGCTATCTGCTCGGCACCTCGATCGCCCGGCCGCTGATCGCCAAGGCCCAGGTCGAACTGGCGCTCAAAGAGCGCGCCGACGCGGTCGCGCACGGCGCCACGGGAAAGGGCAACGATCAACTCCGCTTTGAGTTCACTTACCAGGCGCTGGCGCCGGAGTTGGCGATCATCGCCCCGTGGCGGGAGTGGTCGTTCTCCTCGCGCCAGGAATTGATCGACTATGCCCGCCGTCATCAGATTTCGGTGAGCGCAACGAAAGCGAAACCCTACAGCATCGACCGCAACCTGTTTCACACGAGCTACGAGGGGGGCATTCTTGAAGATCCCTGGGCCGAGCCGCCCGAAGAGCTCTTCGGCTGGACCCGAGCCCCGCAGCAGGCGCCCGATCAACCGGAGGTGATCGAGATCGGCTACGAGGCGGGCGACCCGGTCTCGGTCAACGGCAAGCGCCTCCCGCCGGTCGCCCTCCTGGAGACGCTCAACCGGCTGGGCGCCACGCACGGCATCGGCCGGGTCGACCTGGTCGAAAATCGCTACGTCGGCATCAAATCGCGCGGCGTCTATGAAACACCCGGCGGCACATTACTCCATCTCGCCCACCGGGCGGTCGAATCACTGACGCTCGACCGGGAAGTCCTCCATCTCCGGGACAGCCTGATCCCACGCTATGCCGAACTGATCTACTACGGCTACTGGTTCTCCCCGGAACGGGTGATGCTCCAGGCCGCGATCGATCAGGCGCAGACGTCCGTCACCGGGACCGCGCGGCTCCGGCTCTATAAGGGACAGGCGGCGGTCATCGGCCGGAAAGCCCCCGCCTCGCTCTACCAGCCGTTGCTGGCGACCTTTGAACGGGGGGAGGGATTCGATCAGCGCGATGCGTCGGGCTTCATCCGGCTCAACGCGTTGCGATTGAGGCTGCAGGCGAAAAAGAAAAAGGGTCAAGGGTCCAGGGTCAAGGGTCCAGGGTAAAGAAATGCCAAGCGTACGGCGATGGGGATTGTCAAGGGGAGATGAGCATCTTCCCTTGACAGGAGCGAGTGCGAAGCACGAGCGGATAAGATCAGGGTAAAGGGTGAGGGGTAAAGGGGGCAGGAGAGCGATGCCAACCAAACAGAAGAAAAAAGCGCCGAAAAAGAAAGCGCGTCCAACCCCGCCTCGTTCCGCGGCAAAGAGCCGATCATCCCGCGCCGCGACACCACCCGTGCGATCCTCACCAACCAAGGCCTGGTCCGGCCGGCTCTCGGCCACTGATCCGCTGGTCGAGCAGTTCACCACCTCGCTGCCGGTCGACCGACGGCTCTACCGGCATGACATCACCGGCAGCGTCGCCCATTGCCAGGCGCTCCTCGAAGCGGGCCTGCTCTCCGCGCAGGAGGCGGATCAGATCCGGGCCGGCCTGACCGCCATTGAGCAGGAGATCACGGACGGCCGCTTTCCGTTTCTGCCGACCGACGAGGACATCCACATGGCCATCGAGCGGCGGTTGACCGACCGGATCGGTCCCGCCGGCGCCAAGCTGCACACGGCGCGGAGCCGGAACGACCAGATCGCGCTGGATGTGCGACTCTACCTGCGCGAAGAGATCACCGCCGTGATGGGGTTGGTCCGCGCGCTGCAACAGACGCTGGTCCAGCAGGCCAGACAGCACCTCGGCATCGTCATGCCCGGCTATACCCATCTGCAGCGCGCCCAGCCGGTCCTGCTCAGCCATCACTGGCTCGCCTACCATGAGATGCTGGAGCGCGACTACCAGCGGTTGAGCGACGGGCTCGGGCGCGCGCTCTGCCTGCCGCTCGGCGCGGGCGCGCTGGCCGGCACCAACTATCCCATTTCACGGAACCGGCTGGCCGAACTGCTGGGCTTCCCGTCCGTCTCCGCCAACAGTCTCGACGCCGTCAGCGACCGGGATTGTGTGATCGAGTTTCTGGCCTCGGCCGCGCTGTTGATGGTGCACCTCTCCCGTCTGGGCGAGGAATTGGTCCTCTGGTCGTCGCAGGAGTTCGGGTTCATCGAGCTACCCGAGGCCTTCTGCACCGGCAGCAGCATGATGCCGCAGAAAAAAAATCCCGACGTGGCCGAACTGGTCCGCGGCAAATCGGGCCGGGTGATCGGCGCGCTGGTCACGCTCCTGACCGTGATGAAGGGACTCCCGCTCAGCTACAACCGCGACCTGCAGGAGGACAAACCGCCGCTCTTTGATTCCGTCGACACGGTCAAGTCGTCGCTGGTGGTGCTGATCCGGCTGCTGCCCGGTCTGACCATCCATCGACCACAGCTCGATGCCGCCGCCTCCGACGGCTTTCTGCTGGCCACCGATCTGGCCGATTATCTCGTCCTCAAGGGCGTCGCGTTCCGCCAGGCGCATGCCGTCGTGGGACAGGCGGTCCGATATGCCGTGGAACGAAACAAATCGCTCACCGCGCTGACCCCCGCGGAGTGGCGCCGCTTTTCCAAACAGTTCGGACCGGACCTTCGCCACTACCTCACCGTCGAGCAGTCGCTCGCCAGAAAAACCCAGTATGGGGCGACCGCCACGGCGCAGGTCGCCGCGAGGATTAAAGAGCTGGAGCAGAGGTGAAGGGTCCAGGGTCAAGGGTCCAGGGTCAGGGGTCAAGGAATAAGGGGAAAGAAATACAAAGCGTATGGCGATGGGGATTATCAAGGGGAGATGAGCCTTCTCCCCTTGATGTGAGCGAGTACACAGCACGAGCGGATGAAAATCCAGGGTCAAGTAACAAGGGTCAAGAAAAAATGGGAAATCTAAAAAGAAAAGATCTGATGACAAACTGTCTCGTCTTCCCCGGACCCCTGACCCTTGACCCTGGACCCTTAACTCCGGCCCCTGGCTACCGGCCCCTGGCTACCAGCTCCTTGATCCTTCGCCCGTTCTCCTCTATCATTGTTTTTATTATTTTCTTGTGCTTCTCGGCCGGTTGTGGTAGAAAGGGAGAGCCGCTCCCACCGGAGAAACAGCCGCGGTCGGCCGTCCATTCCGGAATCATGAGCCGTACCCTCCCCTGAACGAGGAGATCTGATGTCGCTGATCACACTCTCAATGCCAGAAACAGGTGACCGTCCGGGAACCGGACGGAGAGCCTGCCGTCTCGTGCTGATCGATCCCTATCCGGAAGACAATCCCTACCGGATGAACGATCACGAAATGCAGGCGATCTGGTTCCCGAAACTTTCCCTGCCGGTGATCGCCTCGCGCACCCCGAAACACTGGGACGTCCGGATCATCGATGAAAGCCGGACGATCGTTCGGCCGGCGCTGATCGACGAGATCATCCGGGAGAGCGGCGTGGAGAACCTCCTGATCGGCATCTCCACACAAATGACCTGCTATACGCCACGGGCCTACGAAATCGCCGATCAGTTCCGCGCCCGCGGCGTCACGGTCTGTCTGGGCGGAACGCATGCGACCTACTTTACGGAGGAAGCCCGGCAGCACGCGGACGTCGTCGTCAAATTTGAGGCGGATGAGCTGTGGCCGGAGGTCATCCACGATTTCGAACAGGGCACGCTGAAACCCGTCTACGAGATGGCCGCCTACCCCACCATGGAGGGCTATCCCAACCCGCGAATCGATCTGCTGCCGCAGGGTTGCTATATGACCAACCAGTGCATCCAGACGACCCGGGGCTGCCATTTTGATTGCGAGTTTTGCAGCGTGTCGCCGTTCAACGGCAAGAGTTCGCGGCGCCGGCCGGTGGAAGAGGTGATCGCCGAAATTGTGCGGCTCAAGGAATGGCGCCGGAGCCAGCTGGTCGACCAGATGGTGAGCGGCCCGATGTGGCACCGGATCGGGACCACCGTGCGCGTCCTCACCGGCATTGAGGACGGCGCAATTTTCGCCTTCGTCGATGATCTCCACAACTCCAACCGGGCCTATTGCAAAAAACTCTGGACGGCCCTCAAAGAGCTCAACATCAAGTGGGGCGCCCAGTGCACGCTCTTCCTCGGGAACGAACCGGAGATGGTCAAGCTGGCCGCCGAGAGCGGCTGCGTGGCGATGTTCGTCGGGATGGAGTCGATCAGCAACGACGTCCTCTCCGAGATGAACAAGCCCTTCAATCAGGAAAAAAATTACGCGGACCAGATCAAATGCTTCCATGACCACGGCATCATGGTCAACCCCGGCATCATCTTCGGCTCGGACGCCGACGATGAGTCGGTCTTCGAGAATACCGTGGAGTTCCTCATCAAGGCCCGCGTGGAACTGGCCTACATCAATATTCTCACGCCGCTGCCCGGCACGGCGCTCTTTGACCGCATGAAGGCGGAGGGACGCATCACCGATTGGAACTGGGCCAACTATGACGGCAAACACGTTGTCTTTCGGCCGAAACGGATGAAGGCGGAGACACTGCAGGAGGGATTTTTCTGGGCAAACCAGGCCTTCTATTCCTATCCGTCGATCCTGACCCGCATGCTCTCCACCCAGCAACGATTCATCGCCCGGTGGGAAATGAACCGGCGGTTCCGTCATCTGATCTACCGGACCACGCCCAAGGGCCACATCTCGCCGATCGGCCGGGCGATCAAGGCGCTCCAGACCCAATTCCCCGCGGTGGTACAGGAGGAGTTGATTCCGAATGCGCTGGAGGCGTTGCGGTCGACCGTGGACAATGTCTCCTATCAGATCGATCAGATGCTCAAGGTCAAAGCCCGAAAAGCCGAGAGCCTCAAAGCGCTGCTCATCGAGCTGGAAGGCACCCTCGACCAGCTCAATGCGAAGCAGTTGATTGAAAAATTACGGAAGACCGCCTCGCAAACCAAACTCGATCTGATCATCAATTGCCAGCACCTGCGCCATGCCACGCCGGCCGCCATCTCCATGCTGCTGGACCGGCACTGGATCTCGCAATTGACGCCGCCGGTCACCGTCCGGTACGTCAACCTCAAGCAGACCTTTCATGGGGCGCTCGAACGTCTCGCCCTGGCGGGCAGCGATCTTCTTTCAGAAGACGGTCGCTAGGTCACTGGGTAGCTCGGTAGCTAGGAAAAGCTCACCCGATGTTTTCATTGCCTAGCCACCCAGCCACCTAATCACCTAGCCACCTTTTTACTCCATGCACGCCTTCCAGTATCGCCGACAGACCTTGTGGTGCGAAGAGGTCCCGCTGCCGCGCATTGCGCGTGCCGTCGGGACCCCGTGCTATATCTACAGCGAGCAGACGCTCCGGCAGCACTTCCGCGTCTTTGATCAGGCGTTTGCCTCGATCCCACACCTGACGGCCTTCGCCGTCAAAGCCAATTCCAACATCGCCATTCTGCGCCTGTTTGCCAACGAAGGCGGCGGGGCCGATGTCGTCTCCGGCGGGGAACTCTATCGCGCCCTGGCCGCCGGCATCGATCCCAAGAAGATCGTCTTCGCCGGGGTCGGCAAACAATCCGATGAGATCGTCGACGCGCTCCGGGCGCAGATTCTCATGTTCAACGTCGAGTCGAACCAGGAGCTGGAGTTGCTCAATCGCATCGCCCGCCGCTTGGGCCGCCGGGCCCGTGTCGCGCTTCGGATCAACCCCGACATCGATCCCAAAACCCATCCCTACATCGCCACCGGATTGAAAAAGAGCAAGTTCGGCATCAACATCAAGGAGGCGCTCGATTCCTATCGAACCGCCGCCCGGCTGCGCCATCTTGATGTGGTCGGCCTCCATGCCCACATCGGCTCGCAATTGACCCAGATCGGCCCCTTCCTCGATGCGCTGGAAAAGGTGTTGCGCCTCATCGAAGCGCTCCGGAACGAGAATATCCTCATCCGCTATCTCGACCTCGGCGGCGGGCTGGGCATCACCTATGACACGGAAACACCGCCCCATCCGACTGCGCTGGCCGCGGCCGTCATCCCGCTGGTGCAGCCGTTGATTCAATCGACCGGCTGCACGCTGATCTTCGAACCCGGGCGGGTGATCGTCGGCAACGCCGGCCTCCTGCTGACCGAGGTGCTCTACGTCAAATCGGGCGCGCCCAACCCCTTCGTCGTGGTCGATGCCGGCATGAATGATCTGATCCGCCCCAGCCTGTACAACGCCTATCATGAGATCCGCCCCGTGATCCGTCGCCGGCGGCGTGCGCAGACGGTCGATGTGGTCGGTCCGATTTGCGAATCGGGCGATTTCCTGGCGAAAGGGCGCTCCCTCCCGGCCTGCCGGCCCGGCGATCAGCTCGCGGTCATGAGCGCCGGCGCCTACGGGTTCGCCATGGCGTCCAACTACAACGCCCGGCCGCGCGCGGCTGAAGTCCTCGTGCATGGTCGAGAGTTCACCGTGATCCGCCAGCGGGAAACTTACCGGGATCTCATCCGCGGCGAAACGATTCCCCTCCGGCTTCGGTGGCCGTTTACACCGGCACGGCGTAAGTAGACAACGGTTTCGCGGGTTTGCTACGATGGGGGCGTGAAAAAAATCCCCTTCAC
>JBGPUQ010000060.1:0-6617 GCA_041491185.1 Nitrospiria bacterium
ACCATCCCTATGTGGTGGTGACCGATGCCAAGGGGCAGTTCAAGCTCTCCGATGTCCCGCCGGGCACCTACAAGATGGAACTCTGGCATGAGACGCTGGCCCCCGTGACCAAAGAGGTGACGGTCAAGGGCGGCGCCGATACGTCCGTGGCGGTCGAGCTGAAAGCGAAATAAGTTTGGGGATACGAACAAGTTTATGAGGGGGCGGGAATGACCTATCGCAAAGAGCTCGTTGCATTGCTGGCGATGCTGGGGCTGGCCGTGTCCGCCTTGGGCGGATGGCCGGCGATCGCCGGCGCCCAAGGCGCCGCCGCCGCGGGTGTTGCCGCCACCGGAGGCGAAGAGTACCGCGCCTTCTTGGGCTACAACTCAAGACTGGCGATCTGGATCATCGCCGAACTGCACCTGATGTTCGGGGCGTTCGTGCTGGGGGTGCCGATTTTTGCCGTGACGATCGAGATCGTCGGCTGGAAAACGAAGGATGTCCGGTACGACAAGTTGGCCCATGAGTTCACGAAATTGCTGGCCGGCGCCTTCGGCTTCACCGCCATCCTGGGGGGCTTGCTGGCCTTCTCCCTCTTCGGGCTCTATCCGAAGGTGATGGATTACCTGACCGGCGTCTTCCATAACGTCATGTACATCTACGCGTTGCTCTTCTTCCTCGAATCGGCGACGTTCTACCTCTACTACTATTTCTGGGACAACATGGCCAACCACAAAGGCTGGCACATCCTGCTCGGCATTCTGCTCAATGTCTGGGGCACGGTGATCATGATGGTGGCGAACTCCTGGGCCTCGTTCATGATGAGCCCGGTGGGGATCGATGAGAAGACGAGTCAGTTTATCGGCACCGCGTGGCAGGCGGTTAACAATCCCCTTTGGTTTCCGCTCAATCTGCATCGGTTTCTCGGGAATGTGGCCTTCGGCGGGTTTGTTTGCGGCGCCTACGCCGCGATCAAATATCTGGGCGCCAAGACGCAGGAAGAACGCGCCCACTACGATTGGATGGGCTATGTCGGCAATTTCTGCGCGGTCTGCGGGTTGATTCCGCTGCCGTTCGCCGGCTATTACCTCGGCCGCGAGGTCTATTCCAACAGCGCGGTGATGGGCAACAACATGATGGGCGGCGCCTTCTCGTGGACCTTCATCATCCAGGCGATCCTCATCGGCGGCCTCTTCATCGGCTCAAATTACTATCTCTGGATCGGCATGCACCGGATTCCCGGCTCGGAGCGCTACACCAAATACATCAAGTTCGTCGACATCATCCTGATCCTCTGTTTCGCCGTCTGGCTGACGCCGCACAACCTGCCGCTTTCGGGCGAAGAGCGGAACGTTATCGGAGGGCAGTATCATCCGACGCTCAAATATCTGGGGCTGATGTCGGCCAAGAACGCCGTGGTCAATTTTATCATCCTCTCGACCTTTTTGAGTTTCCTCCTCTACCGCCGCGCGAACCTGGGCGAGGGCATTCCCTTCTCGCGGCAGGGGACCAAATCGCGCGTCATCCTGTTTGCGATCGCGGGCGGGTTGATTCTGCTCCTGGGGTCCTACTCCAATTACCTCTTTCATCTCGATCCCGCCAAGCTCGATCTGTCGCCGGACAAGGCGAAATATTTCACGCTGCCGGCCGTGCTGCTGTTGATTCAGATCGCGGCCATTATCATCACGGTCGTGCTGACGCTCAAGGATAAGGGAAAGATCGGGCAGCTCCTCTATCTCGTGATCACGATCATCAATATCACCTTCGTGCTCGGTGTCTATGGCTTTATTGTGATGGCCGTGGCGAATCCATTTCTTCGCAACGTGGCCGTGACCCAGTGGATGACGATGATGAGCGCCCTGGCGCTGCTGACCACGGTCGATGTCTTCCTCTTCAAGGACGCGCCGACGGTAGGCGAGATGACCTGGGGCAAAATGCCGACGCGCTCGCAATATACGTTGATCTTTCTGTGCGTCTTCATCGTGATGCTGATCGGCCTGATGGGTTTTATTCGTTCCGGCTTGCGCGAGGATTGGCACATCTACGCCGTGCTCAAGGACACCTCGCCCGATTCGTGGACGCCGGACAATGCCCTGATGGCCAAGGTCGTGAGCGCCTGCGGACTCATCTTCCTCACGATGGTGTCATTCCTTTTCTGGCTGGGCAGCGCCAGCGAGAAAAAAGAGAAAAAGGATGAATCGGCCTCGACGCACGCCGGCACGCTGGCCGACTCACCCGGGCGAACAGGGTCGAAGCCGCGATGAATGCCTTTATCAAAGCGACCCTTTTCGCCGTGGCGGTCTGCGCCGTCTATATCTACATCGGCGAGGTGATCACCGAGATCTCCGGGGGGGCCAAGTCGGCGTCGACGGCCAAAGGCATCAACCCCGAAGCCGGCGAGGCGATTTTCTGGGGGAAGGGCAAATGCCACACGTGTCATTCGATCGGCGACCGGGGCAGCGCCATTCGCGCCCCGAATCTCGGCGTGCATGGGACCGATTTCCCGATGCCCATCGGACTGCGGGCTGAAGAGCGGGCGAAAGAGATCAGTCAGAAAACGGGCAAACCGTTCACCGCGGCCGACTATTTCGTTCAGGACCACTATGCTCCGTCAGCCTACATCGTTGATGGCTATAAGGACGAAATGCCGACGGTCTGGAAGCCGCCGATTAGTTTATCAGTGGATGAAATCCTGGCCGTGGAGACCTATCTGCAGTCTCAGGGCGGCGAACCGAACGCCGATGCGCTGATGAAAAGTCCGTTTTATGCGGAATTGAAAAAAGCGGCTGGGAGCCAGTCGGCGACGATGACGGTCGCGTTCAAACCCTATCTGCCGGGCGATCCGGAGAAGGGGAAGGAAATTTTCTTCGATCCGAACAGCAAGACCCCGTGCGCCAAGTGTCACGCCGTGGGGGATAAAGGCGGCAAAGTGGGCCCGGAGCTGACCAACGTCGCCGGCACGCGGGACATCCAGTACATCATTGAGTCCGTCCTTGACCCAAGCGCGAAGATTGTCAGCGGCTATGAGGCCTTTCTCGTCATGACCAAGGACGGGCAGATGATCGGCGGCGTGAAGAAGGCCGAAGACGACACCAGCGTGACGATCGCCGACAATGAAGGGACGCTGCACAAGATTCCCAAGGACAAAATCGAAAAGATGAAGCAACAGACCAAATCAATCATGCCCGATAATTTCCGTGAGCTGTTGTCGGTTGAAGAGTTCCACAACCTCCTGGCCTTTTTGGAGACACTCCAGTGACCAAGCGGAGAATTTCACTCTTCTGGTACGCGGTCATCACACTGGTGATTGTCTACGTCATTGTGAAAGTGGTGATTCCTCGCGTCTCGATGTGGATCATCCACTGGCCCGAGCCGCTGATCGTGCCGTCCGCCCTGGCCGTGATCTATATGCTGCTCGCCATGGTCGGGCTGACGATCTATATTACGATGTCCGAAGCGAACATGGAGGAGTTCCTCGCGCCGATCCAAAACTTCCTGCGGGGCGGCGCCGGGGTGCCGGGCCCGGTGCGCCTGGTGGTCCTGGCGCTGATTCCATTCTTGATCGGCGGGATCACCTACCAGCGGCTGGCGCCGAAGATTCAAAGCGCGACGGGGATTCGAATCCAGCATCCGACGATTCCCGGCCAGTATGAAAAGCTGATCAACCCCTATCGGGATCCGTCGGAGGAGCTGGTCAAGTCATTCATCACGGAGCAAAATCTCGGGTCGATCTCGATCGAGGAGGGGCGCGCCAAACTCGTCCAGAAATCGCTGGCGGAGGGGCGTGGCCTCTACCAGCGAAACTGCCGTCCCTGTCATGGATCGAAGGCCGACGGCAACGGCCCGATGGGGTTGGGTTTCCGGTTGAAGCCGGCCAATTTCCGAGACCCCGGCACGATTCCCACCGTGGTCGAGGCCTATGTCTTCTGGCGGGTCAAGGAGGGCGGGCGGGGATTGCCGAACGAATCGACCCCGTGGGATTCGGCGATGCCGCGATGGAAGGATGAATTGAAGGATGGGGAGATCTGGAAGATCATCCTCGCCGAGTACAACACGGCCGACGTCGAGCCGCGCAAGCCGGAGAAGCTGCAGTGAGTGCAGTGACGAGTGGATAGGGAAGAGTGGATAGTAAGTGCAGTGACAAGTGGAAAGTGGATAGTGAAGAGCTGGAAGGTCATGATTAAGATGGAAAAGAGAGCGGAAAAAATTGGTATGAGCAGGTACAGGAGCGGGAGTGTTGGTTTGTCCTTCTTCTTGTTCTGCCTCATCTATTCACTATTCACTTTCCACTTTCCACTGGTGTTCGCCGGTGAGCTCGATGACTCGTACGGCCCGACCGCGCCGGACGAAATCCCGTCGAAGAAACTCACGGCCACGCCGGAGGTGATCGAGGCGGGCAAGAAACTGTACGAGCGCCGCTGCATGCCCTGCCATGGGGCCAATGGGGACGGCAACGGACCGGCCGCGGACGTGATGGATCCGCGGCCGCGCGACTTCACGAAAGGGCTCTTCAAACTGCGCACCACCGCCCACAACGAGCTGCCCACAGATGAAGACCTCTACCGCACGATCAGCCGCGGCATTCCCGGCTCCGGCATGCCGGAGTGGAAGCGGCTGCTCTCGGAGGATGAACGGCTCCAGGTAATCGCCTACATCAAGACCTTCTCGGATAAATTCAAAGATGCGCCCGCCCCGAAGATGATTCCCATCGGCGCGGAGCCGCCCGCCACGCCCGCGACGATTCAAAAGGGGAAGGAACTCTTCACCGGCAAGGCGGCCTGCTTCAGCTGTCACGGCATGACCGGCCATGGCAACGGTCCGATCGCGCCCTTTACGATGGATGCCTGGAGCAACCCGCTCTATCCCCGGAACCTGACCAAGAGCTGGCAGTACAAAGGCGGTAACGAGACGAAGGATATTTTCCTGCGCATCTCCGGCAGCCTCAACGGCACGCCGATGCCCTCCTTTTTGGAATCGTTAAGCGAGGAAGAGCGCTGGTCGATCGCGCAGTATGTGAAATCGCTGCAGCGGCCCAAGCCCGAAGGGCGCGAAGTCATCATCGGATCGAAACAGGTAAAGGGCGAGCTCCCCGTCGATCCCGCCGCGCCGATCTGGGACGGGGTGGAGGTGACCGACGTGATGATGAGCGGCCAGGTGCACGTGCCGCCCCGCAACCAGAGCCCGACCGTCGATCTGGTCCAGGTGCAGTCGGTCTACAACGACAAGGAGATCGCGTTCCGGATGACGTGGGACGATCGGACGGAGAACCGGACGCATCAGGAGAGCGAGCAAACCCTGAAGATGGAGACGCCGGATTTTACGGCGACCTATCCGGTGCTCTATCCGCCGTCGGTGCGACTGAAGAATCTTCGGGATTCGGTGGCGTTGCAATTTTCGGTGAAACAGCCGCAGGGGCCGGAGAAGCCGCACTTCTTCCTGGGTGACACCGGCAAGCCGGTCAACCTCTGGCAATGGAAGGCCGACGGCGATACAGTCGGAGAGCTCAACGCCAAAGGGTATAAAACCCCGGCGGCCCGGCAGCCGGACACCAGCCAGCAGGCGGCGGGCAAAGGCGTCTTTACCGACGGCGTCTGGCGGGTCGTGATCAAACGGCCGCTCACGACGCCCGATCCGGCGAATGACGTCCAGTTCATGCCGGGCCAGCTCATTCCCGTCGCCGTGCATGTGTGGGACGGCGCCAACGGCGAAACGGGGCTTCGACGCGCCATTTCGTCATGGTATTTTGTGGTCTTGAAAACCGGCGTGCCGCCCAGCGTCTACGCATCTAGTGTCGTCGCCGTTGTGCTGGCCGCCGTGGTGGAGTTTTGGTTGGTCAAACGAACACGGCGGTACACTAAACGAAAGGAGCCATGAGCATGGTTTTTCTCAGCATTGGGATTGCCTCGATCGGCATCGGACTTGTGGGGATCGGTCTGAGTCATTTTTTTGCAAAGTTTGTTGAAGGTATTGCCAGAAATCCTGGGGCCGCGGCGCAGATGAACCGATTTTTCTTCATTGCGTTTGCGTTGATCGAGACAATTGCGATTTACATTCTGGTGTTGGCGTTCCTCCTCTACGGGAAGGCCGCGTAATTGCCGGAGCCCGGTCGGATGAAGCGGCTTATCAGATGGGCGGGTGGAGCGATCATCGCCTCGCTGGCCCTGTGGTGGCTTGCGGGGATCCTCTTTGAAGATCCTCACGTTGCCGAAGGACGACCGCTGTTTCGGTACTATTGCGCGAACTGCCACGGGACCAAAGGCCGTGGCGACGGCTTCAACGCCCCATCGATGGACCCGAAGCCGCGCGATCTCACCGACCGGGTGGAAACCACGATGGCCGACCTGTCGAACGAGCAGATCTATGACACGATCACCCGGGACGTGAAGGAAGAGGAGAAAGCCACCAACCCGGACGAAGACTTTATCCCGGGGTCGATGCCGACCTTTAAGTACACGCTGTCGGATAAAGAACGATGGGAGTTGGTGGCCTATCTCCGCACGCTCCACAAGAACAACGCCGACCCGATCGATTTCACCAAGCCGATGGAGAGCACGCGGCCGGTCGTGCAGGCCGACGCCAAGGTCAATTTTGATGGATTGAAGCCCAAGCAGCGGGACGCGCTGGCGGAGGAGGGC
>JBGPUQ010000061.1:0-6500 GCA_041491185.1 Nitrospiria bacterium
GATGATCCGGCTTGTGGTCGTCTGTGGCAACGGTTCCATTATCGTCGTCCCTCGGTGTTCACACCTGTGCGTTACGCCAGCTTGGAAAAAATTCGATCGACATAGTCATTGAACGCCTGTTGCCGTTTATCCCGTGGCCTCGGCAGTTCGATTTTGATATCGTCCACGATCTGCGCCGGCCGCTGCGAGAGCACGATCACCCGGTCGGCCAGCTCCACCGCCTCCTCGATGATGTGGGTCACGATGATCACGGTATGCACCGACAACTCCCGGTCTTCCCATATCCGAAGCACCTCTTCGCGCAACGTGATCGAGGTCAACGCATCGAGGGACGAAAAGGGCTCATCCATGAGCAGAACGTTCGGCTCCACCGCCAGGGCGCGGGCCATGCCGGCCCGCTGTTTCATCCCGCCGGAGAGCTCCCTGGGGTAGGCGTCCTCGCTGCCGCTCAATCCCACCCGGTCGATATAGGATTCCGCGCGTTTTCGCCGCGCGTGTCGATCCACGCCCAACGCTTCGAGCGCCAGTTCGACATTTTCACGCACCGTAAACCACGGAAACAACGCGAACGACTGAAAGATCATCGCACACTCGCGATTGACGCCGACCTGCGGCTGCCCCTTGTAGAGCACCCGCCCGCTGGTGGGACGGAGAAGCCCGCTGATGATGCGCAGCAACGTGCTTTTGCCGCATCCGGACGGCCCGACGATGGCGACAAACTCCCGCTCATCCACCGTCGTGTTGATATCTTTAAAAATCACGGCCTTCCCCTGCGGTCGAGGGTAGGTCATCGTCACGTGATCCAGTTCGAGCAGCATGGTGTTTAATAATCCAATCGGAACCGCGTCACCGCGACGCGATAGGCGCGCCGCCATACCAGTTGATTGATCAGGGCAACCACCAGCACCATGGTCGTCAGCGACAGCACGATCATCAGTCCGCCCCCGCTCTCATAGGTGGCCGCATCCAGCAGCGACCCGATCCCGAGCACCGAGAAGGTCTGCCCGTGATAGACAAAATACTCCGAGACGATCAGCGCGTTCCAGCCGCCGCCCCACGCCGTAATGCTGCCGGTGATCAGTGAGGGGATGATCGCCGGCACGACGACCGACCGCCAGTAGAGCCATCGGGAGAGACCGAGGGCTGCGGCGGTCTCCTTGAGGTCGCCGGGAAGATTTTTCACCCCCGCCACCAGATTGAACAACAGATACCACTGCATGCCGGTCAGAATCAACAGGATGGAGGCGGCGTTCATCTGACCGACATAGCGCACCACGACGATCACGATCAGCGGGAACAACGCCGTCGCGGGCACCGCGGCGCCGATCTCGGCCAGCGGGATGACGACATTCGCCACCTTTTCCCGCTCGCCGGCCCAGATCGCCACCGGCAGCGTCCAGGCCAGCGCAATCAGGTAGGCCGCCAGCAGCCGCAGCGTGGAGGCGCCGATCGCGGCCGGAAGTTGTCCGGCTTCGGATGGGAAGGGCTGCCGAAAGAGCGACACCAATGCGCCACCACCCTTGATCACCCCCAACACCAACAACACACACACCGCCCCCAGCAACAACCAACGGATCGACGGCCAGAACCATGGAAGCGCCGGCACGGGCGAGCGCAGCACCGGCGGCACAACCCTCATCAGCCGTCGACGACTGACCCGGCGCATGAGCTGCGCCGTCCGCCGCCCCAGCCAGCGGAAGAGCCGGCGAATCCGTCGGGTGACCGGCGACCGGCTCCACCAGTGGATCATGAACGATTCCTGGTGCATCGTTGAGACCGTCATCTCGTAGCGAAACTTCGTCGCCCAGATCGACAACGGCCGCCAGAGCAGAAACTCCATCGCCATGACGATCGCCAGCAGGACGCTCAACCCGGAAACCAGCAGCCCGATTCGTCCCTCTTCGGCGGCGTGCGACAGAAAGCTCCCCAGCCCCGGCAACCGATAACTCAAGGGACCGATGGCAATAATCTCACAGGCGATCAGAAAATACCATCCGCCTGCCCAGGAGGCGATGCTGTTGTAGATCAGCTTCGGCAGACAGGCCGGCCACAGGAGCGTGCGGAACCGCAGCCAGCCGTGCAGGCCATAGAGGTTGGCCATCTCGACCGATTCCGCCGGCAGCGTGCGCCACGACTCATAAATACCGAAGGCGAGGTTCCACGCCTGGGCCGTGAAAATCAAAAAAATGCTGGCCATCTCGATGCCGATTCGATGGCCGGGCGCCATGGCGATAAACAGGTAGACGGCCGCGGGGAAAAATCCCAGGACCGGCACCGATTGCAGAAAATCGAGGAGCGGAATAATCACCCGTTCGGCCCACCGATTGGAGATCGCCAGATAGGCCACCGTCAACGAAAAGAGCACCGCCAGGAAATAGGCCACCGTCATGCGCATCATGGAATAGAACGTCGCCGACGGCAACTCGCTGATATCGATCGGCAGGGCCAGTTTCGGCAATCGGAGACGGGAGAGATGAAATCCCTCCGCATAGACCAGCACGATAATCAACAGCACCAGCCCGAAGGCCAGCGCATAGGCGAACGGCTGCCGCCATGGTCGATGTAATCGCCGGCGAGTCATGTCAGTATGATCCGCATCCCATCAGTTCCGGCGGCCAGTTTATCCGAATGGCCTGGTACGCTGCAATCCCCCCACCCTTGGGGGATCAAGGCGCGCGAATCTCATCGAGAGTGCTATCCTGTGGATAGATTGACCGGACGTCAGAGAGAGGAAAAGATGGAAGATATTTTTTTATAGAAAATGAGACCTCTTGAAAAACGACAGTTCTCTCACCCTGCTCCGCCACAGAAGCAGGGTGATGTCGTGGGGCTCACAATGCAATAGTGGGGAGATTATCCCCCATCTCACCAGGCCCATCACCGCGGTTGGTGGTATCCCCGTACCCCAGGTCCCCCTCACCGTTCCATCCCCAACATTTGACCGTCGTATCATCGAGCAACGCACAAGAATAATTGTAACCGGCTGCAAACGCCACGGCTGTGCGACCCGTGCCTAGATCAATCGGGAGGAGGTTATCCCCCATTTCCCCAGGCCCACTACCACGATTATTGGTATCCCCCTGTCCCAACTCGCCAGCGAAATTGTACCCCCAACACTTAACCATCCCATTATCAAGTGATGCACAGGTATGCCCCCATCCGGCCACCAACACAACAACCATCCGGCCTATGCCCAGATCAATCGGAAGCAGATTATCCCCCATTTCCCCCGGTCCGCTCCCCCGATTGTTGCTATCCCCCTGCCCCAACCGTCCGTAGGCATTCGCTCCCCAGCATTTGACCATCCCGTCATCGAGTACAGCACAGGTGTGCAGGCTACCGACTGCGAGTGCCACGGCTGTGCGGCCCGTGCCCAGATCAACTGGGAGAAGATTATCCCCCATCTGCCCCGGGCCATCCCCGCGGTCGTTAGCATCGCCCTGCCCTAACTGACCATAGTAATTCCATCCCCAGCACTTGACTGTTCCATTATCGAGTATTGCACAGGTATGCAGGCTACCAGCCGCCAGCGCCACGGCTGTGCGGCCCGTGCCCAAATCAATCGGGAGGAGACTATCCCCCATTTCCCCCGGCCCATCCCCGCGGTTGCTGGTATCCCCCTGCCCCAGTTGGCCGAAGAGACCGTAGCCCCAGCATTTGACTGTCCCATTATCAAGCAACACACAGTTATAAGCATCACCGGCTGCCAGCGCCACGGCTGTGCGGCCCGTGCCCAAATCAATCGGGAGGAGACTATCCCCCATTTCCCCCGGCCCATCCCCACGAGTGGTCGTATCCCCCTGCCCCAACTGACCACCGCCATTCGCCCCCCAGCACTTCACTACTCCATGATCGAGTATCGCACAGGTATAGCTGGCACCAGCCGCCAGTGCCGCAGCCGTCCGACCCATGCCCAGATCAATCGGAAGCAGATTATCCCCCATTTCCCCCGCGCCATCCCCACGAGTGGTCGTATCCCCCTGCCCCAACTGGCCCGCGGCATTCCATCCCCAACACTTGACCGTTCCATGATTGAGCAACGCACAGGTATGATCGCCATCGGCAACAACTTGCGACACGAAGAGTAACCCTCCCCCACCTCCCCCGCTATTTTCACACCCCAACACCAGACTACCCAACAGCAACCCCACCACTCCCCATCCACAATACCTTTTCAATACACTACCACCTCGCACTGATCTGACCCCCATTACAGCAGAATAATTATCGATCCCGATGGCTTTTGCCGTAGGCCGGAACTAAATCTCAGCGTATAACACAGCCCACTTCCCGTCAAGTTGACGGAGGATCCCATGTCGTCGGAAAACGGTATGCGGTAAAGACACTTGTGGCTGATTATCCCCAGGTGGTGTGATAAGATGTCGCCATTATGACAGCCACAAAATCTTCCCGCACCTCCGTCGCTGATCGCTTGCGAGCGGAACTCAATCGGCGGATTCTCGTCCTCGACGGCGCCATGGGCACACAGTTGCAGGCCCGCGATCTCACCGCGGCCGATTTCGGCGGCGCCGCCTACGAAGGCTGCAACGAATATCTGAACCTCACGCGGCCCGACGTCGTGAGCCACGTCTACACGGATTATCTGACGGCTGGTTCGGACATCATCGAAACCAATACCTTCGGCGGCACGCCGATCGTGCTGGCGGAGTACAACCTCGCAGAGCGCGCGATCGAGATCAACCGGGCCGGCGCGCGATTGGCCCGGGAGGCGGCCGATCGGGCCTCCACCCCGGATCAACCCCGATTTGTCGCCGGCGCCATGGGCCCCACCACCAAAACGATCAGCGTCACCGGCGGCGTCACGTTCGACCAACTCGCCGAGAGCTTTTACATCCAGGCCAAGGGACTGATCGAAGGCGGCGCCGACCTGCTCCTGCTGGAAACCGCCCAGGACACGCTCAATCTCAAGGCCGCCGCCATTGGTGTGCGGCGCGCGCAGGCCGAAGCGGGCAGCGAGCTCCCGCTCATGGTCTCGGGGACGATTGAGCCGACGGGCACGATGCTCGCCGGCCAGGGGGTCGAAGCGCTCTACACCTCGCTGGAGCATCTCGATCTTTTTTCCATCGGACTTAATTGCGCCACCGGCCCGGAATTCATGACCGACCATCTGCGTTCGCTGGCCGCGATGGCCACCGGCTACGTCAGCGTCTATCCCAACGCGGGGCTGCCCGACGAAGAGGGCCATTACGCCGAGACGCCCCAGACGCTCACCGCAAAACTGCGGCGATTCGTCGACGAAGGATGGGTCAATCTCATCGGCGGTTGCTGCGGGACGACGCCGGCCCATATCGCCGCGATTGCGGCCATGGTCAAGGGCAAAGCGCCGAGACAGCCGCAGACGCACCGCAAACCGGCGCTCTCCGGCATCGATTATCTGGCGCTGGAGGAGGAGATCCGGCCGGTCATCGTTGGCGAGCGAACCAACGTCATCGGCAGCCGGAAATTCAAAGAGTTGATCGTCGCGGAAAAGTTTGAAGAGGCGGCCGAGATCGCCCGCCACCAGGTGAAGAACGGCGCGCATGTGATCGACGTCTGCATGGCCAATCCCGATCGCAACGAACTGGCCGACATGGAACAGTTCATCGAAATTCTTGTGAAAAAAACCAAGGCGCCGATCGTCATCGATTCCACCGACGCGGTGGTGATCGAGGCCGCGCTCAAACGCTGCCAGGGCAAGTGCATCATCAACTCGATCAACCTGGAGGATGGCGAAGAACGGTTCGAACTGGTCGTCCCCTTTCTGCACCGCTACGGCGGCGCGGTGGTGGTCGGCTGCATCGATGAAGATCCCCAACAGGGAATGGGCGTGACCGTGGCGAGAAAACTCGCCATCGCCCAGCGATCCCACGATCTCCTGGTGAACAAATACGGCCTGCGCCCGCAGGACCTCATCTTTGACCCGCTCGTCTTTCCGGTCGGTACCGGCGACGCCAACTATATCGGCGCCGGCAAAGAGACGATCGAAGGAGTGCGGGCCATCAAAACCGCCCTGCCGGAGTGCCGAACCATCCTCGGCATCAGCAATGTGTCGTTCGGCCTGCCCGCGGCCGGCCGCGAAGTGCTCAACTCGGTCTTTCTCTATCACAGCGTGAAGGCCGGGCTGGACTTCGCCATCGTCAATTCAGAGAAATTACAACGTTATCCATCAATATCTCAAGAAGAACGAGAACTTTCCGAGGCCCTCATCTATTGGCGTGGTGATGACCCGATCGGCGCGTTTGCCGCTCATTTTAAGAATAAAGCCCCGGTCACGAAGCAGACCACGGCCGACCTGCCGTTGCATGAACGACTCCCCCGCTACATCATCGAAGGCAGCAAGCAGGGGCTCATCGACGACCTGAATGAAGCGCTCAAGACGGCCAGGCCGCTTGAGATCATCAACGGCCCGTTGATGAAGGGGATGGATGAAGTGGGCCGCCTCTTCAACAACAATGAGCTGATCGTGGCCGAAGTGCTCCTGAGCGCCGAGTCGATGAAGA
>JBGPUQ010000062.1:0-6319 GCA_041491185.1 Nitrospiria bacterium
TCAGCAGACCAGGGAGTTTTTTCAAGAAGTGCAGATGGAACTGCGCCGGGTGTCGTTTCCCACAAAGCAGGAGACGATCGGTGCGACCACGGTGGTGATCGTGTTTGTCATTGTGATTTCGATTTTTCTGGCGCTGACAGACTCGGGGTTGGCCCGTCTGATCGCGTGGATGATCGGTTGAGGGCTGAGGAGCAGATGGGGAAACAGTGGTACGTGGTCCATACCTATTCGGGGTTTGAAAACCGGGTCAAGTCCAGCATTGAGGAGCGGGCCAAGCAACTCGGCGTGCTGGATCGCTTCGGTCAGGTGTTGGTTCCGACCGAGGATGTCATCGAAATCCGTGAGGGGAAAAAACGGGTGTCGACGAAGAAGTTTTTCCCCGGGTATGTGCTGGTGGAAATGGATCTCGATAATACGACCGTGCAGCTGATCAAAGATACGCCGAAAGTGACGGGATTTATCGGCGGCAGTGTGCAGCCGGCGCCGCTGTCTGACGATGAGGTGGCGACCCTGCTGCAGCAGATCGGGAGCGGCTCGGCGCAGCCTCGCAGCAAAATGCACTTTGCGAAGGGCGACGACGTCCGTATTATCGACGGACCGTTTCTCGGTTTTAATGGCGTCGTTGACGAGGTCGATGCCGATCATAACAAGGTGAAAGTCCTGGTCAGCATTTTCGGTCGGTCGACGCCCGTCGAGTTGCAGTTTTTACAGGTCGAACGGTTGTAGGAGGAGCGATGGCAAAAGAGGTGACGGCGATCGTCAAGCTGCAGATTCCGGCGGGGAAAGCCAATCCGGCGCCGCCGGTCGGCCCGGCCCTGGGTCAGCATGGCGTGAATATTATGGAATTTTGCAAGGCGTTTAATGCAAAAACGCAGGGCCAGGATGAAATGACCGTCCCGGTCCTGATCACGATTTATAATGACCGTTCATTCACCTTTGAGATGAAGAAACCTCCGGCGGCCGATTTGTTGAAGAAAGCCGCCGGACTGATCAAGGGATCGGCCATGCCGCATAAGGACAAGGTTGGAATCGTCAGCCGGAAGCAGGTCGAAGAGATTGCCAAGGTCAAAATGCCCGACCTCAATGCGGTGGACCTGCCGGGCGCCATCAAAATTATCGAGGGGACGGCCAGGAGCATGGGCATTCAAGTGGGCGACCTGCCGGTTTCGCGCGGCTGATGCGGCGGAGTGGTGATGACCGTTGGTGTTGAGCAAAGGGGGAGAGGACCGATGGGGAAGAAATATGAAGCGGCCCGACGCAAAGTCGAGCCCCGACTCTACTCGTTGGAGGCGGCGACCGCCCTCGTCAAAGAGCTGGCCTTTGTGAAATATGATGAAACGGTCGATCTGGCGGCCCGGTTGAGCGTCGATCCGAAGCAAGCGGACCAGATGGTCCGTGGCGCCGTGGTGTTGCCGCATGGTTCCGGCCGGTCTGTGCGCGTGCTGGTGTTTGCCAAGGGAGAGAAGGAGAAGGAGGCACGGCAGGCGGGCGCGGATTACGTCGGGGCGGACGACTATGTGGAAAAGATCAATGGGGGATGGCTGGAGTTCGATCAGGTGGTGGCGACGCCGGATCTGATGGGCGTGGTCGGAAAGCTGGGCAGAATTTTGGGCCCCCGCGGGTTGATGCCGAATCCGAAAACCGGCACGGTGACGTTTGATGTGGCTCGTGCGGTGGGGGAAGTCA
This sequence comes from Nitrospiria bacterium, assembly GCA_041491185.1. Classification (GTDB taxonomy): domain Bacteria; phylum Nitrospirota; class Nitrospiria; order JACQCE01; family JACQCE01; genus JBGPUQ01. Next base: position 1,687 of record JBGPUQ010000062.1, read on the forward strand.
AGCGCGGCCGTGTGGAGTACAAGGTCGACAAGGCGGGCAACATCCATGTGGCCGTCGGTAAAGTGTCGTTTACCCCTGGGCACCTGTATGAGAACGCGCTGGCGGTCATTACCGCGCTGTGGCGGGCCAAACCGGCGTCGGCGAAAGGCGTCTATTTCCGCAGCCTGACGCTGTCATCCACCATGGGCCCCGGTGTTACCGTCGACGCGGCCGGTGTGGTGAAGGGATTATGAGCATGGACGTGACGAAAGGAGCCGTATGAAGAGCCGCGCGCAAAAAGAAGTGTTGTGCGGTGAATTGCATGAGAAATTCGGCAAGGCGACCGTCGCGATCTTCACCAACTTTTCCGGAATTCCGGTTGAGGATTTACGGGTGCTTCGGCGGGAGATCCGGCGTGTCGGCGGCGAGTTTCGGGTCGTGAAAAACAGCGTGGCGCGTCGTGCCGCCCAGGGCACCGACATCGCGCTGGCCGCCTCCGCGTTTGAGGGGCCGGTGGCCGTGGCCTTGGGGTATGGCGACCCGATCTTGCCCGCGAAGGTGCTGAGCGCGTTTGTCAAAAAGACGGAAAAGTTGCGCATTCGAGGCGGCGTGGTCGAGGGGCGAGCGTGCGAGGCGGCTCAGATCGTCAGCATCGCATCATTGCCGTCTCGTGAGGTGCTGTTGGGCCGATTGGTCAACCGGCTCAATGCGCCGCCGACGCAGTTGGCGCAGTCGCTCCAAGCGATTATTGCATCATTTGCCAGGGGCTTGTTTGCGGTGGCGGGCACTCGGGCGACCACAACGAACGAGACCGTATAACCAATCGCACCCGCTCTCGAGAGCGGATGCCAGTGAGAGGAGATCAATCACGATGTCACAGGGAAGCGCAACATTGAGCAATGACGAGATTGTGAAGGCGGTTGAGCAGATGCCGGTGCTGCAACTGTCGGAGCTGGTGAAGCTGATCGAGACCCGATTCGGTGTGACGGCGGCGGCGCCGGTGGCGGTGGCGGCTGTCGGTGCGGCGGCGACCGGCGGGGCGGCTGTCGAAGAGAAAACGAGCTTTGACGTCATTCTTACCAGCGGCGGCGATAAGAAAATTCAAGCCATCAAGGTCGTCCGTGAGTTGACCAGTCTCGGACTGAAGGAAGCCAAGGATCTGGTGGAGGGGGCCCCGAAGCCGATCAAGAGCGGAATCTCCAAGGAAGAGGCGGAGACCATGAAAAAGAAGTTGGAAGAGGTCGGCGCCAAGGTGGAGATTAAGTAAGGAAGAGACCGGTTCGTGACGGTCTCGGGTGTGTGTGACGGGGATTTCATCCAGGTCGACTGACATGTGTACTGAGAATTGAATGTGACTTCTCACATTCGTTCGCAGTCAAAGGAGTAGGCGTATGTCTCGAGCAGAGGCCAGCGGGAACGGGCTTCGACAACGCAAGGATTTCTCAAAGCTCTCGGTGAAGGTGGGTGTGCCCAACCTGATCGAGATTCAGTGGAACTCGTACGAACGGTTTTTGCAGCGTGATATTCCGGCGGAGCAACGCGTGGATGTCGGATTGCAGGCCGCGTTTACGAGCGTGTTTCCGCTGTCGGATTATAATGATACCGCCGTCATCGAGTTTCTCGACTATACCATCGGCTCGCCGAAATACGATCTCCAGGAATGTCTGGAACGGGGGATGACCTATGCCGCCCCGCTAAAAATCCGCGTCCGGCTGATTCTGTGGGAAAAGGAGGAGCAGGGGGGGGCCAAGCGCGTCAAGGATGTGCGGGAACAGGAAGTCTATATCGGAGAAATCCCGCTGATGACCCGGCACGGCACGTTTATCGTCAACGGCACCGAGCGGGTCGTGGTCAGCCAGCTCCAACGATCGGCGGGCGTGATTTTCACCCATGACAAGGGGAAAACGCACGCCAGCGGCAAGGTGCTCTATTCAGCGAGGATCATCCCGTACCGCGGGTCGTGGCTCGACTTTGAGTTTGATACCAAGGATATCCTCTATGTGCGGATCGATCGGCGGCGAAAAATTCCGGTGACCGTGCTGCTCAAGGCATTCGCCTATACGGCGGAAGAACTCTTGAAGATGTACCATCCGGCCGAGGAGATCCGCCACAAGGATGACCTGTTCTCCCGTCGATTGGATCCTGTCATCCATGTGGGACTCAAGGTCAACATGGAGCTGTTGGATAAGTCCACCCGCGCCGTGGTCGGGCGGGAGGGACAGCGGCTGAACAAAGGACTCCTGGAGCGATTTCGTGCGGCCGGCATCAAAGAGCTGCCGCTGACCGGCGCCGAATTGGTGGGACGCGTCGTGCTGCATGATGTCGTGGACCCTCGGACCGGCGAGATTCTGGTCGAACATAATACGGAAATGACCGCCGAGCAGGCGGCAAAAATCGCCGCGTCGCATGTGACATCATTTTCCGTCCTGTATACCGATCCCGTGCAATTTCCTCCCATTATCCGGGACACGATGGGGACCGAGAAGGTGGCGACGGTCGAGGAGGCGATGATCGAGATCTATCGGAAGCTTCGCCCCGGAGAAACGCCCTCCGCCGAATCGGCCCGGCTGTTGTTTGAGAGCCTGTTTCTCCAGCCCAAACGGTATGATCTCTCCCCGGTGGGCCGGTTGAAGTTGAATAAGAAACTGGGGCTGGATCTCCCCCTGGATCAGCGGACGCTGACGGGTAAGGACGTCGCGGCGCTGGTGAAATATCTGATCGATTTGAAGGGCGGGCGTGGCGAAGTCGATGATATCGATCACCTCGCCAATCGCCGGGTCCGATCGGTCGGGGAGTTGCTCGAGAATCAATTGCGGATCGGGCTCGTTCGAATGGAGCGGACGATCAAGGAGCGGATGAATCTTCTCGATGTGGATACCGTGCTGCCGCATGATCTGATCAACGCCAAGCCGGTGATGGCGGCGATCAAGGAATTTTTTGGAGGCAGTCAGTTGTCCCAGTTCATGGACCAGACGAATCCCCTGGCGGAGATCACCCACAAACGGCGATTATCGGCGTTGGGCCCCGGCGGGTTGACCCGGGAGCGGGCCGGATTCGAGGTGCGCGACGTGCATCCGTCGCATTACGGCCGGATCTGCCCGATCGAAACTCCCGAAGGCCCCAATATCGGGTTGATCACGTCGCTGGCGACCTATGCGCGGGTCAATGAATTCGGATTTATTGAATCGCCGTATCGGAAAGTAAAGAATGGACGGGTGGGCGATGAAATCGAGTTCGTCTCGGCCATCGACGGCGATAAATATGTGGTGGCGCAGGCCAATACGAAGCTGGACAGTCGCGGTCGCATCGAATCGGAAAGCATTTCCGCCCGGCATGCCGGTGATTTCGTCATGGTGCCGGCCGAGCGGGTGGACTATATGGATGTGTCGCCCAAGCAGATCGTCAGCGTGGCGACCGCCCTGATCCCGTTTCTCGAGCATGACGACGCCAATCGAGCGCTCATGGGATCGAATATGCAGCGGCAGGCGGTCCCCCTGATCCAGACGGAAGCCCCGCTGGTGGGCACGGGCATGGAGCACGTCGTGGCGCGGGACTCCGGCTACATCACGCTCACCAAACGGGCGGGTGTGGTGGAGAGCGTCGATGCGAACCGCATCATCGTGCGCGTCGATGAGGACAAGGGGAAAAAGGGGAATGCCGGCGGCTCGCGGCGGCGCGAGCAGGAGCCGCCCATGGATATCTATCCATTGGTCAAGTTCCAACGCTCCAATCAGAATACCATGATCAATCAAAAGCCGGTCGTGACGGTCGGCACCCAGGTCGGTCTGGGCGATGTCCTGGCCGATGGTCCGGCCATCGATCGCGGCGAATTGGCGTTGGGGCGCAATGTGCTCGTGTCCTTCATGCCCTGGGGAGGTTACAACTTCGAGGATGCCATTCTGATCAGCGAAACACTGGTGCGGGAAGACCGGTTTACCTCCATCCACATCGAAGAGTTTGAACTGGAAGCGCGCGATACCAAGCTCGGGAAGGAAGAGATCACCCGGGATATTCCCAACGTGAGCGAAGAGGCGTTGCGGAATCTGGATGAGAGCGGGATCGTTCGGATCGGCGCGGAGGTCAAGCCCGGCGATATTCTGGTCGGCAAGGTGACGCCAAAAGGTGAAACGCAACTGACCCCGGAAGAAAAATTACTGCGGGCGATCTTCGGTGAAAAGGCCGGAGACGTCAAGGATGCCTCCCTGATCGTTCCGCCGGGAATCGAGGGGATCATTGTGGGGGTGAAGATTTTCTCCCGCAAGGGATCCGATAAAGAGGAACAGATCCTGGCGGTGGAAAACGACGATCTGGCACGTCTCCACCATACCCATCAGGATGAGATCCGGATCATCGAAGAGGAGAAGTGGAAAAAGACGCGCAAACTGTTGGTCGGCAAAGTGGTGGCCAAAGACGTCGTGGATCCGGAGTCGGGCGAGGTGTTACTGAAGCGGAAGCACCGGGTGACCAAGGAAGTCCTGGACCGGTTGCCGGACGAGCAGCTCAAACATATGGTGCTGAGCGACGTGGACGAGCAGGAATTGCTGGAAGAGCTGGATCGCAGTGCAAAGGAGCAGATCGAGTTCCTCCAGACGATCTATGACGAGAAGGTCGGCCGTCTCAAGCGCGGCGATGAACTGCCGCCTGGCGTCTTGAA
>JBGPUQ010000063.1:0-6305 GCA_041491185.1 Nitrospiria bacterium
CATCGATTCCCGCGCCCATTCCATCTGCAGCCCCCGGCACAGCAGGCTGATCAGTCGGACCGTGATCCACGAAAGGACAAACAGTGATTCCTGACCCAACCGCGCCTCTCCCTCCGGAAGAGCCAGCACGACCGCTCCGATCGGCCGTTCTTCCAACACGAGCGGAAGCGCCACCAACTCCGTCCAGCTCGACCCGTGATCACCACAGGCTACGCGGACGGCGCGTTGCTCATCCACCGCCAGTTGCGCGGCCCCCCGGAAGAACAGTTGTTCGCCGGCACTGCAGGCGGCCACGCCTCGTCCCGCTTCGAAGAGCAACCGGCGACCCCACCCGCGATGGACGAAGAGCGCTCCACCACAGGCCCCTGAAATCAGTTGCATGAGCCAGAGCATTCGTGCAAGCAGAGTCGGCCATGCGGCACCAGCCAACAACCGCTCCAGAAACTCCTCGAGCGACTGGTCCCCGGCGGCTTCGCCCGGTGGGAGCCGGGCCGGCTCTTTGAACATGCATCGCCACCGATCACACAGCGCCAGATCCTCGCTGGTCAAGACGGGAGCTCCGGGGGGGGCCGCGACGCGCACAGCCTCGACAAGCGCCGCATCGCCAGCGGAGACCGCAATCAGATCAGGGTCCGCCACGTCCCGTATGGCGTCAATCGTTTCACGAATGTCAGGCGGCTGTTCACCCGAGGAGGCATCGCGCCAACGGAACCCCAGTGACTCCACGCGATGGATCAATGCCTGCCGATCGGGCTCGATCACCAGCGGAATATGGTTCGACGGATCGGCGCTCAGCCAGGACAAGAGGTGCAATCCGGCTTCGCCCCCCCCGATGATAATCGTTTTCATTGGATTTTCGTGTGCCGATGCGGCTGTGGAAACCGCCCTGGCGCCGGCCCATCCGAATGGTCGCCCGGCCGATCACGCGGCTGGAGCAAGCCGCGCTCCATTAATTCTTCGATCACCGCCTGCTCCTCTCCGGCCATCGATCCGCTTCTGGGCGGCAGGGGGAGAGACGCCATCGCCGCGCCCCGGCTGGCGGGACGCGTCACGTCGGCGGTCGGCCAGAAATCGGGGGGCCCATCCACATTTCGCACTGACGTGACGGCGCCACTCAGCAGCTCCTCAATTTTTTGTAACAACCGGTCAAAGGGAAACGGCATGGGCAGGTGATCAATCCGGCCGCCTTCGGCCCGGTGCACCGGCAATGGCAGCGACGCGTCCTCGGTGAGGAAGAGCAGGGGAACATTGGTGAGCACGGGCACGCTGCGCAACTGACGGACGAATTCGCCGCCGTGACCGCCCGGCAACAACCAGTCAGCAATGATCAACCGAGGGCGCAGCACGATGGCCGCCACCACCGCGGATGGGATATCGCCGGCCAAGTCGACACGGTATCCATGCTCGCGCAACCGGCAGGCATAGAACTGTTGAAGCTTGGGATGGTCGGCTAGGACGAGGAGTTGTGTTGAGGAGCCCACCAGCTTTGCACACACCGACAAAAACAATAAATTTGGGTCACTATACAACGATGCACTGCCGCTGTCAAGAAGGGACACGCGCGTTCGCCAGAGGTTCGGAACCCGCGTGAGACGGATCAGATCACACCAACCGCAACGTGCTGGATGTAATAGGTAAAACTGATCGTCAAGTCCCACTCTGAACGATGCCAACTCTTGGGCAGCGGCGGATAGGGCGCGACCCGCTTCACCGCGCGCATCGCCTCGTCATCGAGCAGCGGATGGCCTGAGGTTTGAAGCAGTTGCGCCACCTGTAGCGTGCCATCTTCCAGGATGGTCACCTTCAGCACTGTCTCCCCCTGCTGGCCGCGATCCCCGGCTTCCTTGGGATACTTCCAGATCAGCTCCAAAATTCGAGCAATCTGGGCGATATAGGAAAGATATTGCAGATCTTCGGTATTCACCGTATAGGGTTCTTTCGATGGCGAAGGTTGCTCGGTAAAGAGTTTAGCCAACCGGTCGATCTCCTCACGGCTCACGAACGGCAATCCCGGCGAGGGCCCGCCCCCTGACGGCGGTGGGGCAACGGCGCCCGGCCTCTTTCCCGATGGAGAGAGCACCGGAGGAGTGGCCTGTTCCATCGAGGGAAACCCTCTCATCGACCTAGGAGCCGATGCCGACTCCACCGGTTGCTTCGCCATCGAGGTATCGCTTGGGCGCTCGAACGCCGGAGCGGTGGCTTTCGGGCCGCGCGGCCGCGGGACAAGGTTCTGCGGCTTGGGGGGAAGATGGGTCGTCGGCCCAATCGGCAACTCCGACACCGCCGCAGGATCAAGAATCGTCACCATGAGCGGCGGAGAGACGGCGGGAGCAACAGGATGGCTCGGCAGGCGGAGCAAAAACAATCCGACCATCGCCGCGTGGAACAGCAGCGATCCGATCACGAAGCGGCTGCTCAGCCGCCGGGCCTTGATGCCCATGAACCAATCCCACTGCTGCATACGAAACCCGCTTTCCACTCCGGGAACTGCTCTCATTATAATCGCCCGTTCCCCACGGGGTCAATTGAGCGGTTTTCATACGTGTTGCTCATCGACAACCCCGCATTGGTTGCACGGCTGTGACCGGCTATGTTAGCGTATTCGACATCATGGATTCGACGTCGATCAATCTGCTGGCCCTCTCAAAGATGGAGATGGAAACTCTACTGACGCAGTGGGGGTATCCCCGTTACCGCGTCGTCCAATTGTGGCACTGGCTCTACCGGCAACGGGTCACCTCATTTGAGCAGATGAGCAATCTGGGCGAGGCGTGCGTCGCCCAGTTGTCGCGTGCCGCGCATGCCACCCTCCCCCGTGTCGCGCAGCGACAGGTCGCCCAGGACGGCACGTGCAAGCTGCTGATCGAACTGGACGATCGACAACGCATCGAAACCGTATTAATCCCGGACGATCGACGACTCACGCTGTGTGTGTCGACGCAAGTGGGCTGCACGCTCGATTGCGGCTTCTGCCTGACGGGGACGATGGGATTGCAGCGCAATCTCAAAACGCACGAAATCGTCGACCAGTGGTTTCTGGCACAGCAAGAGATCGATCAGGAGGCCATTGATCGCGAGCCGGGCGGACGGCGACGACTGACCAACCTCGTCTTCATGGGCATGGGAGAACCACTCGCCAACCTGGCGCAGGTGACAGAAGCGATCACCCGGTTGACCGATCCGCACGGCATCGCCTTCCCGCCCCGACGGATCACGGTCTCCACGGCCGGCCTAGTCCCTCAGATCGCCGAACTGGGCCACTACCGGCCGGCGGTCAATCTGGCGGTGTCACTCAACGCCACGACCGACGCCGTGCGGGCCCGGTTGATGCCGCTCGCCGCCCGCTATTCGATTGAGGAACTGCTGGCCGCGTGCCGCGCCTATCCCCTCCTGCCCCGACGATGGATCACGTTCGAATATGTCGTGCTGGACCACCTGAATGATTCCGCCGAGGATGCCCGCCGGTTGGCCCGCCTGCTGGGCGGCCTCCGGTCGAAAGTGAACCTGATCCCGTGGAATCCCTTTCCGGGCAGCGCATTCGGCCGGCCGGCCGACGACCAGGTGCTTCAATTTCAATCGATCCTGGTCGCAAAGGGCATCCCGACGTATATCCGAAAGAGCAAGGGACGGGAGATTCTGGCGGCCTGCGGCCAGTTGCACAGCGCGTCCGCTCCCGCTGCCGATCAGAAGCCGCTCCCGCTTCATACATCGTGATCCTGAGACGGTTCTTCCCACCCCCTGCCCCCAGTCCCAACCCCTGTACGGTGCTCATTGACATCTCATTTTTTTATCTGCTACGATGCAGCGTGTTTTTTCTCCGATGCTCACTCTGGCTATCGGCCGTCCTCGCGATCCCCATCGCCGCCCACGCCGCCGCGCCCTTCTCAACCCGGCTGGATAATGGGCTCACCGTGTATATCATTGAAGAACCCAAGGCGCCTGTCGTCACGCTTCAACTCTGGTATCACGTCGGCGCCCGACAGGAAATCAGCGGGAAAACCGGGCTGGCCCACCTGACCGAACATATGATGTTCAAGGGAACGACCGAACATGGGAAAGGCGAATACTCCCGACTCATCGCCAAAAACGGCGGCACGGAAAACGCCTTCACCGCCAATGATTACACGGTCTATTTCGCCAACCTGGCCAGTGACCGGATCGACCTCGGCCTGGAACTTGAGGCCGACCGCATGTCCAACCTGCTGTTGGATCCGAAGGAGGTCACGCTGGAGCGGGATGTCGTCAAAGAGGAACGCCGGATGCGCACCGACGACGATCCGCAATCGTCGTTGATCGAAACCGGCTACGCCCTCGCCTTCCTGGCCCATCCCTATCGTCGACCGGTCATCGGCTGGATGTCAGACATCAGCCAGCTCAGCCGCGAAGATCTCGCCGACTGGTATCATAGCTACTACACGCCGAACGATGCCACCCTCGTGGTGGCCGGTGATGTGACGGCCAAGCAACTCCTCCCGATCATTCAACGCTACTTTGGAGCGGCCCGATCCAAACCGATTCCCTCTCCCGTGATCACGCCGGAGCCCCCGCAACACGGGGAGCGGCGGTTTGTGCTCAAACGGGAAGCTCAGCTGCCCATCGTTTTCATGGGCTACCATGTCCCCAATTACGGCGGCGACGAGGCCTATGCGCTCGATCTGCTCGCCACCATTCTCTCTTCAGGCAAGAGCTCCCGGCTGTACCGCAGCCTGGTCTACCAGCAGCGGCTGGCGCTCAGCGCCGGAGGCGGCTATGAGGCGCTGAGCTCGGATCCCGAACTCTTTTATTTCTACGGCATGGCGCAACCGGGCCATTCGGCGGAAGAGATGGAAGCGGCGTTTGACCGGGAGATCAAGCGACTGCAGGAGGAACCGGTCAGTGATCATGAGCTCCAGAAGGCGAAGAACGGCATCGCGGCCGGCTACCTCTTCGGCCAGGACTCGAACTTCTTTCGCGCGATGCAGGTCGGTCAAGCCGTCACGGTCGGCGCCGGGGCGGCCTATGTCGAGCATTATGTGGAGCGGATCCAAGCGGTCACCAAGGACGCCGTGCAGCAGGCCGCCAAGCGATATCTGATTCCGGAGCAACGGACCATCGGCTACTTGATGCCGCTGCCTCCAGCCGCCGCTCCGCCCACTCAGTCCGACACCGGCAAGTAATCATGCGTTCCTCACCACAACCCACTGCAGACCATCGGATCGGGCGCACCTGGCTCGCGCTCCTCCTGGCCACGATGCTCTTCTCGATGACACAGACCGCCGAGGCCTCGACGATTACGCCCGTCCGGTGGGTCACCAAATCAGGCATGGTGGTGCTGTTCATCGAACACCATTCACTACCCACCATCCACCTGCAACTGCTGATCAAAGCGGGAAGCGGCGTCGATCCAAAGGGAGAGGAGGGCAGCGCCGACCTGGTCGCGTCACTGCTTGATGAAGGCACGACGACCCGTTCCTCCCAGCAAATTGCCGAGGCGATCGACTTCATCGGCGCCAGCCTGACGGCGGGTGCGAGCCCGGATGCCACAACCATCTCGCTCAACGTGCTGAAAAAGGATCTGCCGACCGGCATGGATCTCTTCAGTGATGAACTGCTGCATCCGTCGTTTCCTCAGAATGAGATCGACCGGGTGCGTCAACAGATTCTCGGCGGCTTGGTGGCGGAGGAGGATGATCCGGACGCCGTCGCCGGAAAAGCCTGGCAGGAACTGATTTACGGCTCCCATCCCTACCATCACCCGACCGAGGGCTATCCCGGCTCCCTCCCCGCGATCAGCCGGGACAAGCTGGTGGATTTTCACCAGCACTATTACCAACCCCGCAATGCCATCCTCGCCGTGGTCGGTAATCTGACACGAGCCGAACTGGAGCAACTGTTGACCCGTTATCTTGGCGAGTGGAAGAACCGGCCGCAGAGCGAGCCGACAACCCTTCCCCCGCCGTCCCCCGTCCAGCCGACGGTCAAACTCATCGATAAAGAGCTGACCCAGGCCACGATCATGATGGGCCACATCGGGATCGCGCGCGGCAACCCTGATTACTATGCGGTCAGCGTCATGAATTACATCCTCGGCGGCGGGGGCTTCTCCTCCCGTCTGGTGTCACGCATCCGTGACAACCAGGGCCTCGCCTACAGCGTTTACAGCTCGTTTCACCCCCTGAAGGCGGGCGGGAGTTTTTCCGTCGGCCTGCAAACCAAAAATACCAGCGCCAACCGGGCCATCGCGGAAGCGGTGGACACCATCACCCAGCTCCAGCATGACGGGGTCACGGCACAGGAGCTGGACGAAGCCAAGGCGTACCTGATCG
>JBGPUQ010000064.1:0-6156 GCA_041491185.1 Nitrospiria bacterium
GCCGCAACAGGTCCGGGTGATCGAGTTTAACGGCAACTTCGGCCAGCACATGGCGATCATGGCCGCCTTCGAACGCGCGCGGGGCGAGGTGATTGTCACGCTCGACGCCGATTTGCAAAATCCGCCGGAGGAGATCCCCAAGCTGGTGGCCGCCATCGAGGCCGGCCACGATGTGGTGGGCGGCTACCGCACGCAACGTCAGGACACCCTCTTCCGGCGCTATGCCTCGAAGCTGCTCAACGTCATTCGCGAGCGCACCACGGGGATCAAAATGCGCGATCAGGGGTGCATGCTGCGCGCCTACCGGCGGATCATCGTCGAGCAGATCACGGCGAGCGGCGAGACGTCAACCTTCATCCCCGCGCTGGCGATGAGTTACGCGGCCCATCCGGCCGAGGTGGAAGTGGAGCACGCCGCGCGCACCGCCGGAACATCGAAATACCGGCTCTACGATCTGGTGCGCCTCAATTTCGACCTGATGACGGGTTTTTCGGTCGTGCCGTTGCAGATCTTCACCCTCTTCGGCATGGCGATCTCGGTGCTCAGCGGGTTGCTGGTGTTGTTGCTGGTGATCCGCCGGCTGGTGATCGGCCCGGAGGCCGAGGGACTCTTCACCCTGTTCGCCATTCTCTATTTCTTCGTCGGCGTGGCGATCATGGGGCTCGGCGTGATCGGCGAATATGTGGGACGCATTTACCAGGAGGTGCGTCGCCGCCCCCGCTTCGTCATCCGTCACATCTATGAGCAACCGGAAAACCGGGAGGTCGGCGCGCGTGACTAAACCGCCGGTGATGGTCTTTGCCTATCACGACGTCGGCTATGACTGTCTGGATCTCCTGATCCGGCGCGGCGAACGGATCGTCGCCGTCTTCACCCATGAGGACAACCCGCAGGAAGAGATCTGGTTCAAATCGGTCGCCGACCTGGCCGCCCGGCACCACCTTCCGGTCCATCGACCGACATCGGTCAATACGCCGGACTGGATCGCCCGCATCCGGGCGTTGCAGCCGGCCGTGATCTTTTCGTTTTACTATCGCAATCTCATCTGTCAGGAGATTTTGGATCTCCCGCCGCTCGGCGCCTTCAACATGCACGGCTCGCTGCTGCCGAAATACCGAGGGCGTTCCCCGATCAACTGGGCGGTGCTGCATGGCGAACGGGAAACGGGCGCGACGTTGCATCACATGGTCCCCCGACCGGACGCCGGCGACATCGTGGACCAGCAGGCCGTGCCCATCGGCCCCGATGAGACGGCGCGCGACGTGTTTCTCAAGGTGACCGCCGCCGCGCGGACCGTCCTGGAGCGGCAGATCGACCGGCTGACACAGGGCACGGCGCCCCGGCGACCACAACATGACGCGGAGGCGAGTTATTTCGGCGGCCGCCGGCCGGAAGACGGCCGCATCGACTGGACACAAAGCGCGCGGACGATCTTCAACCTGATCCGCGCCGTGACCCATCCCTATCCGGGGGCCTTTACCGACCTGGGCGGTCGGCGTCTCTTCATCTGGCGGGCGTCCGTCTGTCCGTCGTGCGGTCGGCCGCCCGGCGACATCTGTTCCCTCACGCCGTTACGGGTCACCACGGGCAACGGCTGTCTGGAGATTACGGCGTGGCAGTGGCAGGACGAACCCGAACAGACGACCGGCGGACGCCACGGATTGACCCTTGGCCAGATCCTTGGAACACGGGCGGCAACACCGCCCGGCGTCATCTTGCAGCCATAGAAGAGGAGTTGCGTATGAGTCTTCGCGTATTGATTTTGGGCGTCAACGGATTCATCGGCAGCAGTTTGACCGAACAAATCCTGAAACAGAAGAACTGGGACGTCTATGGCATGGACATGGGCAACGACAAACTCGGCGAGAGCCTGGGCCACGAGCGCTTCCATTACGTCGAGGGCGACATCACCATCAACCGCGAATGGATCGAGTACCACGTGCGAAAATGCGACACGGTGCTGCCGCTGGTCGCCATCGCCACGCCCGCCACCTACGTGCAGGATCCGCTGCGGGTGTTCGAGCTGGACTTCGAAGCCAACCTCGATATCGTGCGCAAGTGCGTGCGCTACAAAAAACGCGTGCTCTTCCCCTCGACCTCCGAGGTCTACGGCATGAGCGCCGACAAGGAATTCGACGAGGAGACCAGCAACCTCGTGCTCGGGCCGATCAACAAAATGCGCTGGATTTACTCCTGCTGCAAGCAGCTGCTCGACCGCGTCATCGCCGCCTACGGCCAGCAGCAGGGGCTGCGCTACACCCTGTTCCGGCCGTTCAACTGGATCGGGCCGAAACTCGACAACATCCTCGAACCCAAGGAGGGCAGCTCGCGCGTGTTGACGCAATTCATCGGCAACATCCTGCGGGGCCAGGACATCCAGCTCGTGGACGGCGGCGCGCAGCGGCGCAGCTTCACCTACATCGACGACGGCATCGACGCGTTGCTGCGGATCATTGAAAATCGGGACGGCTGCGCCGATGGACGCATCTTCAATATCGGCAATCCGGCCAATGACCTCTCGGTGCGTGAGTTGGCCGAAATGTTGGTGGCCCTGGTCAAAACGTATCCGACGTATGCTCCGCTCGCGGAAAAAACAAAACTTCTCACGGTGAGTTCTGGCGACTACTACGGCAAGGGCTATCAGGACGTGCTGACCCGCGTGCCCTCCATCAAGAACGCCGAACAGTATCTGGGCTGGAAACCGACGACCGACCTCAAGACGGCGCTGCGCAAGACGCTCGACTACCATCTGGCCCGCCCGCCGCAGGAATTGAGTGAGTAACGCCTCCATCGCCTCACGCTGATGCGCGAGCCCCTGCTGGCCATCAAGGTGGATGTGGACACCGATCGGGGCACGCGGCTCGGCGTGCCCGCGCTGTTGCAGCTCTTCGAGGAGTTCACCATTCGCGCCACGTTTTTCTTCTCGCTCGGCCCCGACAATACCGGGCGCGCGATTCGGCGGATCTTTCGGCCCGGCTTCTTCCGCAAGGTCTCGCGCACCAATGTCATCGCGCTCTATGGCGTCCGCACCCTGCTCAACGGTCTGCTGTGGCCGGGACCCCATATCGGCCGGCGCCATGAAGCGTTGATGCGCACCGTCCGAGAGCGCGGTCACGAGGTCGGGATCCATTGCTACGACCATATCCGCTGGCAGGATGGTCTCCCCACGATGACGGCGTCGGAGGTCGCCGGGGAATTTGAAAACGCCCGACGTGAATTCGAACGGATCTTTCATGAGCCGGCACGCGCCGCCGGCGCCGCCGGCTGGCAGGCCAATGGCCACAGCCTGGCCGCCGACGATGCGGCCGGCCTGCTCTACGCCAGCGATACCCGGGGGAGCCGGCCCTTTTTCCCCCGCGCGGCCGGGCAACGGTTCAAGACCCTGCAAATCCCCACCACGTTGCCGACCCTGGATGAATTACTCGGCCGCCCCGAATATCCGGAAACGCGGCTGATCGAGCACTATCTGTCCCTCCTGCGGACCGAAGAACCGAATGTCCTGACCATCCATGCCGAGATCGAGGGGATGCGTAAATGTGACTGGTTTCGTGACTTTCTCCGACGAGCGCGGGCCTCGTCCGTCCGCTTCATCACCCTGGGCAACTTGGCCCGTCTGGTCCTGCAGGAACCGTCGGCCATTCCGGTCTGCGATGTGGCCGCCGGCATGATCGACGGCCGGACCGGCACACTGGCCGTTCAGCAATCTTGACATCCGTCGCTATTTTGGCTAGAGTTTCCTTCACCGTCGCGATATCATCGCATCATGTGACGCTTCTACCACCGGATGACGCCGCGGGGCATCACACTCCATCAGAGAGCCGAAGGAGACATTATGTGGAACTGGAAAGAACCGAGCGAAGAGAAGGAGTCGTCGTACGCCAAGCCATCAAAGCCCGATCAGCCGTCGAGCGGCTCGCCGCTGCACGATGCCAATTCCGAACAAAGGAGGAAACCCATGGGGCAGACCGCCATCATCGGACAGTCGATCCACATCAAGGGAGAACTCACCGGCAATGAAGATCTCACGATCGAAGGAACCATTGAGGGGAAGATCGACCTGAAAGAGCATCATCTGACCATCGGACAACATGGCAAGATCAAGGCCGATCTCCATGCCAAGACGATCACCATTCTCGGCGAGGTCTTCGGCAACGCCGTGGCCGAGGAAAAAGTGGAGATCAAAGAGACGGGCAAACTCCGGGGTGATATTCTGTCCCCCCGCATCGCCATCGCCGATGGGGCCCATTTCAAGGGCAGCGTGGACATGGAACGGACGCCGGCCCAATTGAAGGAAAAATCGCTTCGTGAAGAGAGCCTGCCTCCGCGACCATCCACCCCCCGGGTGACCGTCCCGGTCTGACACCGGTCGACTGGTCTATGGGGCAGAACCATTGTCACCCGCTTCTCAACCGAAGACGGCCGTTGCTTCGCCGCCGCGGGAGGCGCCCCGGTCGCCGGTTGCGGCCGGCGGTGGTCAGATCCATGCCACCAACAATCTGAAACGTCTCATTGACGGCCTGAGCGGATGCGCCAGGCCGCGCCTGCTGGACATCGGGCGGCTGTGCGGCCAGAATATCGAATGGCTGGTCCATCGGGGCTTCAACGTGACGGTGGATGACCAGCTCACAACCCTGAAACCCGTCGCGCCGTCGGAGAAGGCTCCGGCCACACTCAATGCGCCCGGTGGCCCCCTTGAGGCGCTGCACTATCCCCCGAATGGTTTTGACGCCATCCTCTGTTGGGACCTGTTCGATTATCTCCAGATGACCCAGGCGCGTGCGGCATTGGCGCGGTTGGGGCTGTTCCTCAAACCACGGGGGCTGCTGTTGACCCTGTTCGACGGCCACCGGCCGGCCGACCGGGTTCCCACCCGCTACCGCATCCTTCGTGAAGATCAATTGGAGTATGAGACCCTTCCGCGCACGGCCATCTCCGGTCGAGTCTATGAAAACCGTGAAATCCAGGAGCTTTTCGAGGAATTTGATCTGCTGAACTCGAGGTTCCTCAAAAATCAGATGCGGGAAGTCCTGGTACAGAAAAAATCCGTTTGACGGATGACTTGCCGCCCGCCGATTCACCGTGGCCGGAGCGATTGAGGCTCCCGGCTAATCGTACCGATCCTGGAGAGGCTTGACACCTCGATGGGAACCCGATTAGGATGAGACGGCGTCTTCGATCACATCAGGAACCACCGACATGTATCGACGGTTGATCCGATCGGGAATCGCCCTGTTGTCCGGAATGCTCCTCTGCGGCTGCCTGATCTCCTCCATCTGGCTGACCCCGGCGCCTGAAAGTGCGCGAACCCGCCGGCTCGCCGCCGATGTCGACACCACCTGGACGGCCGTGATCGAGGTGCTCGTCCAGCGCGACCTCCAGATTGCCGCGATGAAAAAAGAGCGCGGCTGGATCTCGACCGATTTTGCCTATTTCCCTCCCATGGAATTCGGCGAGCCGGTACTGGAGGGCAAACTGATGCTGGGATCCTACCTCGATGTCCGCGGGGGGCGTTACCGTGTCACGATCCACGTCAAACCGGACGGCGCCGAGACCGCCGTCACAATCGATACGACACTGGAACGGTTGGAAGAACGTCCGAGTCCATCGACGGCGCCTGAACCCTCGTTCACATTGGATCTACCCGCAGCCAGACGAGGCTACCTGGTTCCGGTTTCGCAACCATCAAACGGCGTGATTGAACGGCAACTGTTTCAGGAATTGGAACAGACACTGGCCGCACAGCGCGTCGGGCAAAATACGGCGCCGCCGTAAGACGCCTCCCGCTCTCCGATTAATGGAAGGGAGGCATCGGTTCGTACTGGGAGATGTACGTCCACAGGGCGGGATGATCCGGCGCCTCGATCGCGGTCGTAAATTCGACGCCGGCGATATAGGCTTCGCCCAGCTTGGAACACCACCGGACGGTTCCGTCCAGCGTTTCCCGGGTCTCGTGTCCTTCCCGGTTCAAAAACGTCAGGTGAATCGTCGCGGCATGGTTCACCGTCAGGCGCTCCTGACCGTACAATTCCAGTCCTCCACGGCTGATGCCGCCGACAAACGCAAAAAACTTCCCGCTGCCGGGACGCACGCAGATTTCCGCCACCGATTTGATGGTCACACGCTGATACTTCCGCCGCTCCTTCCCCATGACGCCCC
>JBGPUQ010000065.1:0-6068 GCA_041491185.1 Nitrospiria bacterium
CTAGTGCTACTTAAAGTCTGTAGACAGATGGTCATCTTGGCATAATAATACCCGCCATAAGAGTATGGCTAATATCAAATCAAAATTTGGCGCGAGGGTTCGAAAGCTTCGCCAAGCAAAGGGTCTTTCTCAGGAAGCCTTTGCTGATTTATGCAGTCTCCATCGAACTTATATTGGAGCAATCGAAAGAGGAGAAAGGAACGTTTCTCTGGAAAATATTCAGAAGATTGCAAAGGCTCTTGGTATTAATATCGCTTCGCTGTTTGGTAACGAATGAAAATTGTTCGAACCGAGTTTCTCATTCGAGCCGGAACTTTTCCAAATTCCCGTGAATGGGAAACCATAGAAGCAGAGATTTTGCAGGCGATTCGTTTAATTGTTTGGCCACCACATACGCGCTCATTTACGATCTTCCCCCAATCTGGTAAGAAACGAGGAGAGGGAAATGGGGTGAAGCCGATTAAGGGCGCGTTCTGCCTCAGGTTGAAACGGAAAGGTTGGGCGCTTGAGACACGTCTTTCTGTGGCCACGCGTAAGAACCCTGGCCCTATTGACGCGACCAAACAATTGGGCAAAGGTCAGTTCTTTGCTGTTGAATGGGAAACAGGAAACGTTTCCTCTTCACATCGCGCACTGAACAAAATGGCTCTTGGAATTATAAAGGGAATTCTTAAAGGGGGAATTTTAGTATTGCCAACTCGGCACTTATATTCTTACTTGACCGATAGAGTCGGCAACTTTGAAGAGATCGAACCCTATTTTGATTTGTGGAGATCCATTTCTTGCGCTGATGGTATTTTGGCTGTTATTGCGGTTGAGCATGACGGTACGAGCAATAAAGTTCCAAGGATCACAAAGGGAACTGATGGAAGAGCTCTCATTTAACTGTTATTTGAACTTTCAAAAAAACTAGCTTGGCGTACGTATCCGTTGGATGGAGTGTCCAAAGTTCGATATTTATCCGTTGAATGACCGTATTTCTTTCTTAATTTTAGAGACTCATCAGTAAACAGGCGATTTAAACCTTTTCGCATTACTGCTAGATTATCTCGTTGTTCGTCAAGCCTCTTGAATCGTTGGATAATCGGGGTGCAATCCTCGATTTCTGACCCAACCCACCTTCTTCCTTTGATTTCTGAGACAATAAATGTAGTGCCGGAGCCGCCAAAAGGGTCTAAGACGAGATCACCCTCGTCTGTTGCAATATCGAGAACACGATCTAGAAGCTTCATCGATAACTCATTCGCCTGTCTTGTTTTAAATTTGGAGTGGCGGACAGGGGGAATGTCGTACCAAACATCCGTAAGGCTGATTCCGCTCGGGTTCATCTTATCTTTGTAGCCGCCGTAATCTTTTACTTCTCCGCCACAGTGCCGACAGGTTTCCATCGGAAGTCGAGGAGGATGAAATGTTTTAGGCAGAGAACCCTTTACAAAATAAAGCAAGCTATAGTGGGATGGGTAAAGCCTCTTGGGTATTGGCAGAGTACATTTCATATCAATAGAAATCCAGTGTCTGAAAGTCAGAAACTTATCAAGATAGGAGGCGATGTGAATGTTCCACTTCGGCAGATTATATGCTAGGAATGAGCCACCTGGTTTTAGGACCCGACAACACTCCTCTAGCCAGGCATAACACCAGCCCAGATAATCATATTTTTCTAGTTTGTCGTTGACCTTGTCTCCGTAGAATTTTCCTAGATTGAAAGGAGGGTCTGCAAAGATGCAATCAATAGAGTTATCCGATACATTCCTTAGCAGATCTAAGCAGTCGTTGTTATACAGTTTTCCTAATATTGTTTGATATATGGGATTGATAGTTTTGGGTGGCTTAATCGGAGGTTTGTGTTTGTAAATCGCAATTTCTTCGCTGACGATTGTCGTTGCCGTAATTGGATTTTTGTAAAGGACATTTTGAAGTTCTCGTGGAAATCTCTTGGCTAACACAGCTAATTCATTTTCATTGGCACTAAAAAAACGCGAGAGTTTTTTTATAAATTTCTCAGATGGTTTGCCTTTTGAGTGCTCAAGCTGACTGATGTATGATTTGTCTACCCCAAGAGCTATGGCTGTTTGCTGAAGGGTTATGCCCCTTGATTTTCTCAGCGCTTGTAACTTGTCTCCAAAAGTCATTGATATCTCCCAGCATACATTTTAAATTGAGAGGATTTTATTTGAGTTGAGTGATTTAGTCAACACTTAATTTGGTTCGGGGGAAACCCACTCGCCGCTGACTCATAACGGTGGGTTTACGGCAGTCGTACCATCTCCGGCGGGGCGTTGAGGAGACGCAATGTGCCGGCGCCGTGTTCGAGTTCGAGTAACGTCAACGTCCCGTGGTCGATCCGGATGGTGCGGGAGGCGGGGAGTTCCAACCCCAGGTAGTAGCTGACCACGGCCCGGATCGGATCGGCGTGGCTGACGACGGCCACGAATTGATTAACATGTTGCTTGACCAACGCTTCGGCCGCCGCCACGGCGCGCTGCTGGACTTCGATCAACATCTCTCCATCGGGCAGGCGAGCGGCGGTTGGTTTGGCATAGTACTGCTCCCGAATCGGTTGACCTTCCAATTCCTTCCAGAGCTTGCCCTCCCAGCCGGTGATCTTCGTTTCAATCCAGCGCTCATCCGGAATCGGTGACAGATTGTGCGGCGCCGCGAGGAGGATCGCGGATTCTGTGGTTCGTGTGAGCGGGCTGGTGTAGATGGTGTGAATGGGCGCCGCCTTGAGCCGTTCGGCGAGTTGTGCCACCTGGGCCCGGCCGGCGGCATTGATCGGCACCGGCGCCCAACCCATCACGCGCCCTTCCCGGTTCCAATCGGTTTCGCCGTGGCGGATCAACGCGAGGGTCAGCATGGATCTGCCCGGTTATGAGCCGACCGCCGCCTGCGCGCGAAGGAATCGCTCCGCTTCTTCCCTGGTGGTGATCGTGCCGGCCAGTTGCGCTTCGCGCACCAGGGTGATGAGCTGGCCGACTTTCGGCCCCGGCTCAAGCGAGAGCAATTGCATGATCGCGTGGCCGTCCAGCAATGGCGGCGGGAGCCGGCGCCGTTCCGTCGTGAGCTCTTCCAGTTGCGCAATCCGCGCCTTGAGTTGACCGTAGGAGGTCATGTTGGCGGCGCCAGTTTCGTGGATGGTGGCGGAGCTGTCGGCCCAGATCAGTTGCTGGAGGGCCCGGCCGGGCCGATCATCCGAGAAGAAATAGCGTTCGATCGTCGAATTTTTCATCTGATCGACCGCGCCGCTCATGGTGAGCAGGTGATGGGCCACCAGCCAGTCCAACCGGTCGACATCGACGTGCCACGGCGTGCCGGAGGAGTAGCTGAACAGCTTGAGCCGCGTGCAGATGGCCCGGGCAATGGCGGCGCCGACCCGGTCGTGGCCGTCAAACCGGATGCGGTCGGTGCCGTCCCGTTCCGGTGTGCGGATGGTCGCCGGTTTGGCCACGTCGTGCAGGAGGACGCTGAAGACCAGTTCGGCGGTCGGCGGCTCATCGGGAAACTCCTGGCGGAAGCGATCCGATTCGAGCTGGTTCAGGGCCAGCCGCGTATGGACCCAGACATCGCCCTCGCTGTGATAGGCGGGCGGCTGGGGGCAATTTTTCATCGGCAGCAGCTCGGGCATCAGCACGGCCGTTGCCCGGCACTCGTCCAGCAGATCGAAGGCGCGGCTCGGCGCCAGCCGGAACATCCGCACCAGCTCCTTGCCGACGGTTTCCCGCGGCACAATGAATTCGCCGTCTTCCATGTCGTTCAGATGCGCGACGCCCTGGGTGAGCGACGCCCAGGTGATCGGCTCGATGTCGAAGCCCAGTTGACAGGCCAGCCGCAACGCCCGCAACAGCCGGGAGTAATCTTCGGCAAAGCGTTCGGCCGGCACGCCGACCGCCCGAATGAGCCGCGCGGCCAGATCTTCGCTGCCGCCGAACGGGTCGATGAGGCGATGGGCGGCGATGTCCCACGCCATGGCGTTGACGGTGAAATCGCGCCGGCGCAAATCATCCTCAATCGGGAGGTCGGGGTCGGACTGGATGGCAAAATCCTTGTAGCCGCCGGAAAAACGCAGCGAATGTTCGGTGCGCGGCAAGGCGATATCGATCGGCTCTTCGAGGTCGACATGATGCGGCACGAATTTGAGAACGCCGAAGTGTTTGCCGACCAGGTCGACCCGCCCGTGCCGCTCCAGGGCCGCCCGCACCCGCTCCAGCGGGAGCGCTCTGACCACGAGGTCGATATCTTTGATGGGGCGTTTCAGCGCCAGATCCCGCAGGGTGCCGCCGACGAGATACCATTCCCCCCCGGCGCCGGTTTGCAGGCTGTGCAACAACCGGTGAAGCGGCTGGTCGCGGAAGGCGTCCCAGCCGGCGGCGATGGTCTGTTCGAATGGGGGGCTCATTGGGGGGAGGATAACACATGTGTGAGGGGAGAGACAATTTTCGATTTTCGAATTTCGATTGTCGAATGAAGAGCAACAAGCTGGTTGAAATCGTCAATCGAAAATCCGTGCTGTCCGGGCTTGCAAGGATGATTGGGCCACAGTAAGATGGCGTCTCATCTATGGCGACCGAAGAATGTGATGTGCTGATCTGCGGCGCGGGCGTCGGCGGCATGGTGCTGGCGCTGGCGTTGGGCCGCCGCGGCATTACCGTCGAGCTGATCGAGCAATCGCCCTCGCCGCCCATGCCGAGGCGGGCCGAGAATCTCCAACCCAACGGGTTGCGTGTGCTGGATCAGCTCGGTCTGTTGTCACCGCTTCGGTCGGCGGGCGCGCACGTGAACGAGCGGTTTCATTTTATCTCGATTGACCCGGCCGGCGGGGGGCGAACACTCTGCACGGTCGACTATCGGGAACTGCCCGGTCCCTATCCCTACACCCTGATCACGACGCCGGCGGTCATGCAGCCGTTGTTGCTCACGGCGCTGTCGGCCGAGCCGGCGGTGCGCTGCCGGTGGGGCGCGGTCGTGACCGGGCTCGGGGTCGACCGGGATGGGGTGACGGTGCAGACGCGCACCGCCGATGGCGCGACGCCGCGGCTGCGATCGAGGCTGCTCGTGGGCGCGGATGGGGTGCACTCGACCGTCCGGCGCGTGGCGGGGATTGAGGCATCGGTCCATCTCTATCGGGACGGCTACGCGACCCTGCTGGCGCCTCGACCCGCGGAGTTGGGCGGTGACAGCCGCTACGCAGTGGGCGGCGGCGAGATCATGGCGCTCTTCCCTGTCTCGAAAAGCGACGTGGCCATCCTCTATATGGTGCCGCGAACCGCGTGGGCGTCGGTGCAGAGCGGGGGACTGGATGCGTTCAAATCCCGCTTGCTGTCCATCGCGCCGATGATGACGGCGTCGTTGCATGGGGTGACCTCCTGGGATCAGGTCGGCTTCATGCCCTGCGCCAGGGTGCGGGCCAAGAGATGGACGGCCGATCGGATTGCGCTCATCGGCGACGCGGCCCACGCGATGAATCCGCATGTGGCTCAGGGACGCAACCAGGCGCTGGTCGATGCGCTGGTGCTGGCCGAGCTGATCGAGGAGGGGCTGCGACGCGATGATCTCTCCGGGTCGCATCTCGCCCGCTATGAAGCGGCGCGCCGGCCCCAGGTCGAACGGTTGCAGCGGGCGGCCGACGAGATGGTCTGGTTTTGGAACAGCGGCTGGGGGCCGGTGAGCTGGTTGCGGGAACGGGTGTTCCTGACGCTGTCGGAGAATCGCCGGCTGCGGGGGCGGATGATGGCGCTGGTCGGCGGATTGCCGGTCGAGCCCTATTCATTGGTGGAGCGGTTTCAGGCGGCGGGGTTTTTCCCGGACCGTCGAGCCGCCGAGATGGTCACGCTTCCCGAAACATGGTAAACTTATTGCCATGGTTCACCAGAGGGTTCACCACGAGTGGAACGCTCCGCACACGATAAGGCTGTGACCGCCGGTGCTCATCCGGAACGACTGGCACGGGTGTCGCTCGCCAATAGCGACGAGATTCTCGAGCTGTTGAGTCACGTGGCGCTTCGGGGCAAGGGGTTGACGACCGAGTCGTTGCTCGATACGGTGCTCGATTTTGGATTTACCGAGCCGAC
>JBGPUQ010000066.1:0-5987 GCA_041491185.1 Nitrospiria bacterium
ACCGCCAGCGTGGGACAGATCGCATTGACGGTAATCCCGTAGGGCGCCATTTCAAGCGCCAGCGCCTTGGTCAACCCGATCACCCCGAACTTTGACGCGCAAAAACCGGTGAAGTTCGGCAGCGCCTGCACCCCCGCGCCCGATGCAATATTGATCACGCACCCCCGCCGCCGGCTGATCATCTCCGGCAGGATCGCTCTGGCGCAGAGGTAACTGCCACGCACATTGGTCTCCATCATCCGATCCCAATGGCTGACCACGCTGGAGACGATTGGCTCCACGTAGACCAGACTGGCATGATTCACCAGAATATCGACGGTGCCGTACGCCGGTTTTGCGGCCTCCATCAACGACTGGACCTGCCGCTCATCGGTGACATCGGCTTTGACCGCGAGCGACTCCCGTCCGGTCGCCTGAATGGCCTTCGCCACCGCGTCGATCTCCGGGCTCGTCCTCGACGCCACAACCACACGGGCCCCTTCGGCGGCCATGGCCAGCGCAATGGCCTTCCCGATGCCCCGCCCGCCCCCGGTAATCACCGCCACCTGACCATTCAACCGCATGTCGCCTCCTCCATCACGCATGAATTCGTCACCATCGACCGATTGATCCAACTATAGGGCAAGCCGCCGGGGTTTGCAACCCGCCGCGCATCTGGCAGTCGAGCGTCATCGCCTTGACTTGGAACAGCCTCGCCATTAGAATAGCCGACCATCGTGAAGCCTTCTCGCGGATATCGGTATCCCCGCTCGCGGCAACTCTTTGCCGAAGCCTGTCGACGACTGCCCGGCGGCGTCAACAGCCCCGTGCGGGCCTTTCGCTCCGTCATGGTCGCCGATACCCGGCGGGGCCGAACCGATCATCCGCTGTTCATGGCACGGGGCGCGGGGAGCCGGCTGCGGGATGCCGACGGCAACGACTATCTCGACTACGTCCTCTCATGGGGACCGCTGATCCTCGGCCACGCCCATCCCGCGGTCGTCAAGGCGGTGAAGGCCGCCGCTGAGAAGGGCACCAGTTACGGTGCGCCGACCGAACAGGAAACCCGGCTCGCCGCCCTGATCCAAGACGCCATGCCCTCGCTGGAGATGATTCGACTCGTCAATTCAGGCACCGAGGCGACGATGAGCGCCCTCCGACTGGCCCGGGCATACACCGGACGGGAAAAAATCCTCAAATTCGACGGCTGCTATCACGGTCACGCCGATGGACTCCTGATCAAAGCCGGCTCCGGCGCCACCACACTCGGCATTCCCGACAGTCCCGGCGTTCCGTCCGCGCTGGCCCACCTCACCCTCCAAGCCCCCTACAACGACCTGCGCACCGTGAATGCGCTCTTCGATGAACATCGCGGTGAGATCGCCGCCGTGATTGTCGAGCCGGTGGCTGCCAACATGGGTGTCATCCTCCCGGCCGATGGGTTCCTATCAGGCCTGCGCGCCGTGACACAGCGTCACGGGACGCTCCTGATCTTCGATGAGGTCATTACCGGATTTCGGGTCGCCCTCGGCGGCGCCCAAACCCTCTACAACGTTCGCCCCGACCTGACCTGTCTCGGAAAGATTATCGGCGGCGGGCTCCCCGTCGGCGCCTACGGCGGACGACGGGAGATCATGCAGTTGGTGGCGCCATCGGGGCCGGTCTACCAGGCGGGTACGTTGTCGGGCAATCCCCTCGCGATGGCGGCCGGCATTGCGACCCTCAAACGTCTGGGATCACCCGGCTTTTATACCACACTGAATCGCCGGGCGGATCAGCTCTTTGGGGGATTGGTTTCGGCCGCTCGATCGGCCGGGATCCCCATATCGTCCGCGCAGATCGGCTCATTGATGGGGTTCTTCTTCACCGACAAACCGGTGACCGATTACGCGTCAGCTCGCTCGGCCGACACGCAACGCTACGCGGCGTTTTTCTGGGCCATGCTGGAGGCCGGGATCTATCTGGCGCCCTCGCAATTCGAGGCGCTCTTTGTCTCCAGCGCGCATACGTCGGGAGAGATCAATCGCACGATCGAGGCGGCGGACGCGGCGTTTCGCACGCTCGTCACATAACCGCCAAACCCGCTCATTTCTCGCCGAGGCGGGAAAATCGCTCCAAATCCTCTTCACGGCCGACCAGCACCAGAATATCCCCCTTCTCCATCACATCGGTGGGGGCGGGGGTAAAGTTGACCAGTTCGCGGCTTTGCAGCACCCCTTTGATCACCGTCTGCACTTTCTTCTTCAACGCGATGATGTTCACCCGATAATCCGCGCGAATCTGGCTTTCGCCGAGCTGCCGGCCGATCATCGGTTCGGGCACGGCCACCTCCTCGATACTGTACCCGGGGGAGAGCTGCAAATATTCCAGCACATTCGGCGCCACCAACCGGTGGGCCAGTCTCACACCGGCATCCCGTTCGGGGTAAATCACTTCTGCGACCCCCATGTTTTCCAGGATCTTGCCGTGCAGCGACGTCACGGCCTTGGCGATGACCCGTTTGATCCCCAGCTCCCGCAGCGTCATGACCACCAGGATGCTCGCTTCGATATTTTCGCCGATGCTCACCACCGCCATATCGACGTTCTGGGTGCTGATCGCCCGAAGCGCCTTCTCATCGGTGGCATCGCACTGGACCGCGTAGGTCGCAAACTCTCCGGCTCGCGCCACCTGTTCCTCATCCCGATCAATGGCCAGCACCTCGTGCCCCATCTGCGTCAATGTTTCGGCCACGTGATAGCCGAATCGACCCAACCCGATCACTGCAATTTGACGCATCGTCCCACCCTCCGCACGATTCCAAACTAACACCCCCCGGCACCATCGGGCACACCACCCGATCAGCCGATCATGACCTTCTCTTCGGGATAGCGGATACGCGGCTCGGTTCGGGCCGCCACCGCCATGCCGATGGTGATCGGACCCAGTCGTCCGATAAACATCATGATGACCACGATAAATTTCCCCACCGTCCCGAACGTCGCCGAGTAACTCAGTATCCCCCCATCCCCCGTGGACAATCCGACCGTTCCAAACGCGGAGGAGACCTCGAACAACACCGGCAGGAAACGTTCAAAATTCAGTTGTTCAACCGTCAAGAGCAGGAAGGTCGCCCCCGTCACCAGCGCAAACGCCAGAAATGCCAGTAAAAAGGCATTCGCCACCGTGCCAAAGGGAAGCCGCCGATGGAAGATGGTCACGTCCCGACGGCCCCGCGCCGTATCCCACAACGCGGCAAAGATGATCCCCGCGGTCGTCGTCTTGATCCCGCCCGCCGTGCTGGCCGGAGAGCCGCCGATCACCATCAGCAGGATGAGCAGATAGAGCGACGCCCCCCGCAAGAGCGACAGATCCACCGTATTAAACCCGGCCGTCCGAGCGGCGATGCTGTGGAAAAAAGCGACCAGCGCCTGGTCGGACCACGTCAGGCCCGAGAGCGTGAGGGTGTTGGTCGCCTCCAATGCCCACAGACCCAGACCGCCCAGGGGGATCAGGATGAGCGTCATGGTCGCCACCAGCTTGGTGTGGATCGAAAGCCGGAAGATGTCGCGCCGCGCATACCGATGCAGCTCGTACAGAACGATATGGCCGATGCCCCCCAATACGATCGTACCCGCAATGACCAGATTGACGGTCCAGTCAAGCCGGTAGGGCATCAAGTTTTTGGAGAAGACCGAAAAACCCGCGTTGTTAAAGGCGGAAACGGCGTGAAAAAGCGCCGCGTAGCCCGCCTGAAGCGGCGGGAGGTCTTGCAGAAACCGCAACATCAGCAACAGCGCCGCGCTCCCTTCGATCAACACCGTACAGAAGACGAGCCATCGTAGAAACTTGACCAACCCCTCCGCGGTCAGCAAGTTCATCGCCTGCTGGAACATCAATCGGTCGCGCAGGCCGATCTTGCGGCCGATAATCATCCCCAACAGCATCGCCGCTCCGGCGTAGCCGAACCCCCCGACCTGGATGAGCAGTAAAATCACCACTTGCCCGAAGAGGGAAAAATCCACCGGCGTATCCTTCACGATCAACCCGGTGACACAGGTCGCCGAGGTGGCGGTGAACAGCGCATCGATCAGCCTGATGCGGTGATGATCGGCCGCGGCCCACGGCGACGCCAGCATGAGGGTGCCGATGGCGATGATGACGACAAATCCCCCGATGAGCACCGTCATCGGAGAGAAATGGGCGGGCCTGATCCGCTTCAACAATCGACGGACGGCGGACAGCGGCGACATCTATGGGATCGTGGGTGACGACACGGGTGAGAGGCTGTCCGGCATGGACGAACGGATCGCCGTCGGGAATCTCCGTTATGAACCCGCCGACGGTCGTTTGAGGAACGACGTCAACAAATCGATCGGCACGGGAAAGATGATGGTTGAATTCTTCTCCACCGAGATCTCGGTCAAGGTCTGGAGATAGCGCAATTGCAACGTGGTCGGGTTCACGGAGACAATATCGGCGGCATCGGCCAGTTTTTGGGCCGCCTCGAACTCCCCCAACGCATGGATGACCTTCGCCCGCCGCTCCCGTTCGGCCTCCGCCTGTTTGGCAATCGCGCGGATCATTTCCTGCGGCAGGTCGACATTCTTGACCTCGACGGCTGTGACCTTGATGCCCCACGGCTCGGTCTGCACGTCGATAATCCGCTGAAGATTGGCATTGATCTCCTCTCGTTTGGACAGCAGATCATCCAACTGGCTCTGCCCCAGAACACTCCGCAACGTGGTTTGGGCAATTTGGGAGGTCGCGTACAGAAAATCTTCGATCTGCACGATGGCGCGCTGCGGATCGACCACGCGAAAGTAGACGATCGCATTCACCTTGACCGACACGTTGTCCCGGGTGATCACATCCTGCGGCGGCACATCCATCGTCACCGTTCGCAGGCCGACTTTCACCATTTTATCAATGAACGGAATCAGGATAATCAATCCCGGCCCATTCCCTCCGACCAGCGCTCGGGTCACGCGCCCCAGCCGAAAAATGACGGCCCGCTCATACTCCCGAAGTATCCGCACACCATTGAGCAGGAACAGCACAAACACAACGAGAATGATTCCAATCGGCGTCAACAATAGTTCCAACATCGGTTACTCCTCCTTTTGTACCAACACCGGCACCCGCCTGACCCGTAACTGCAACCCATCCACGCCCGTCACCTCCACCTGGTCGCCGTGACGGATGGTCTCCTCGCTCTGCGCCTTCCACAACTCCCCATGGATGAGGATGCTCCCCACCGGTGCCAGATCACTCCGCACCACCCCGTGCATCCCGATCAACGCCTCGCTCCCCGTCACCGGTTTCTTCCCCAATGTCCGTGCCGCCATCCCGACCACGAAGGCGAAGAAGAGCGCCGTGCCAAGAACCGACGGGACGATCACGCGGAAGGAGATGCGCATATACGGCAGATCGCTCTTCATCAGCATCACGGAGCCCAAAAACATGGCGACGATGCCGCCGATCGTGAGCAGGCCGTAGCTCGGCACTTTGATCTCGGCGACAAAGAGCAGGAGTGCCAGAAGGATCAACATCAGTCCCGCATAGTTGATCGGCAGCGTCTGGAACGCATAGAGCGCCAGAATCAGACAGATCCCCCCGACGACGCCGGGAAGAATCGCGCCGGGACTCATGAGCTCGTAGAGCAATCCGTAGGTCCCCAGCAACATCAGGACATAGGCCACGTTCGGATCGATCAAGGCGTTGAGCAGCCGCAGCCGCCAGCCCAGCGGCAGGCGTTGAATCAGCGCCCCTTTTGTCGAGAGCCGACGACTTCCCGCCTCGGTCGTCACCATCCGGCCGTCCACTGCGGCCAACAGCGCATCGATGTCATCGGCCACCAGATCAACCACGTTGAGTTTCACGGCTTCCCGTTCAGTGACATTCACGCTTTTCCGAACCGCCTCTTCGGCCCACGCGGCATTGCGTCCCCGCTTCTCGGCAATCGATTTCAGGTAGGCGGCGGCGTCATTTTCCACCTTGGCCTTCATCGTCGCATCCATCTCGCCGCC
>JBGPUQ010000067.1:0-5869 GCA_041491185.1 Nitrospiria bacterium
GGCCGATCCCGGAGGGGCTTCCCGGCGGCCACAACCAGGAGGGTATCCCGCCAAGCCGCCGGACGCCGAGCTGTTCGACCAATCGGTCGATCACCCCGCCCGATTCGATCTCCGGCGCCCGAACCCCGCAGCAATAGAGCGCCGCGACCGGCGAGCGCTCCTCCAGCTCGTAGAAATGGACCATGCGTTTGAGTTCCGCCAGCAGCGCCTCGCCTTCGGGGAGCGAACGCCCCTCCCCGCCGGAAATGGTGCGAAACTGCGCCAGCCGGCCCCCGCGACATAAGGCCACCGTCGTCATCGTTTGACCCAGCTCGACCACGGCGATCGTTTCGTCGGCCGCGCCCTCGGCCGGAGGAAACGCGGCCTGGGCGAACCTCGCCAGCCCGATGGCGCCCACTTCGACGACTGACGGATCCAGTCCCGCCTCCGTCGTCATCTCCAGCAACGCGGTCAATCGGCTCTTGGGCAACGCCACCGCCAGCACGCGGCTCCCGGTCGGTGTGGTCTCGATCGCGGCGGGACCGATCACCACCTGGTCGAGATCAAACGGCAGCAGGGCCTCCACCTCATAGGCCAGGACCTGGGCGATTTTCTGCGGATCTTGAAACGGAACGGCGACCGTCCGGCTGATCACCTGATCGCCCGTGAGCGAGACAACGATCTGATCCCCCTTGAACCACCCCGCGCCCGAGAGTTCACGCAACGCCTGGACGACGGCGGATCGATGGTCGACATGGTCGGCGGGCGGCACGGCGCGAACCTGCCAGCCGTCCACATGCGCGTGGCGCCACCCGCTCACCACACGGACGAGCCGGATCGCCTCCGGAGCGATTTCAATCCCGATCGTTCGACGCGGCATCAGGAGACCTTCTTGGGAAGCGCCACCAGGGTGCGAAACTCCTCCGGCTTGGACGGGTCGCGCCCGAAGGTCAGGATGATCTCCACCAGCTCGGGCAACCGCTTGCTGTCGGCGGCATTCCACGCCTCCGCCCAGCCGCCATCCGAAAAATAGCGGAACCGGATGCCCGCCAATCCATCAACCACCACGTCGGCGTCCGGATGGCTCTCCAGTACGAAGGGGTTGGCCTCTTCCCGTCGCCAGAGCCGGAGGCCGGCCGGTCCCGATTCCGCTTCATAGGTGATCACCGCCCGCTCAATGGCCAACGGCTGGGTCGGGTACCAGACGTGCGATCGATTGCTGAACGTCACGCTGTCGGCGGGATGGCTCTCCAGATCCTGCGATGTGCCGACAAAGAGCGTCTCCGGACGATTCTCCGCCCAGTCGGTCGACGTCAACTCGTTGGAGAGCCGGGAGAGCAGGACCCTCGCCTGACGGGCGGGCGCGCTCCGTATTTCCGATTGAGTGATGGCGGAAATGGTGGCGCGAAAACTGCCATAGACGGCGCCGACCACGATCACCAGCAACGCAATGGCCAGGAGCAGCTCCAGCAGCGTCCAGCCATTTTGATTCGGGGGGAGATGCTCATCTCCACCCCGATCCCCCCATCGCCCATACGCAATGGGTCTCATATTGTACATCCGATGGGGATTCTCAAGGGGAGAGCCGGATTCTCCCCTTGATTCCAATAAACGGGGCTTCGGGGGGAGAAAGCGGGTCTCTCCCCCCGATTGAGCGAGCGGCCTCACGGACGCGAGCGGATAAATCTTACAGCTGTTCGGGCACATAGGTCGTCAAGGAAACCCGTTCTTTCCGGGCACCCTCCTGCCAATGGACTTCAACCCAGAGTTCCAACCATCCCGGCAACGGCGCCGGCGTCGTGCGCGATTCCCAGCCAAATCCCGGGAAGCGCTCGCCAAATTTGCTCGAACCGGTCTGACCGTCCGATGGGACCTTGTGGCTCAACTCTTCGAGTTTCAGCTTGGCCAGCGATGTGGCCGTAACCAGGTGCCGGGCATGCCCCTGCAACGCCAGATCGCGGTTTCGGAGGACCAGGAGGGCCACCAGCGCGACGGCAAGAATCGCCAGCGCCGCCATGATCTCCAGGAGCGTAAAGCCTGACTGCGAACGCATTCGCCGCATGGGATGACGTGGAACGCGTCCGGGACTACGACGCCGGTTCGAGGTCGCCCTCCGTGACCGTCACTCGACCGGTCAAGGGATGGGGCACGAGAGAAAAGACCACCCCGGGCTTCCCCGGCGCGGATTGCTCCAGGTGGAGGATCACCGGATCGAGCCGGCCGATCGGATAAAAATAAATCGCGACTTCTCCCTCCGTCAGTTTCACATGCCGGCCATCCACCAGATCGCGAAACCACACACCCGACGGCAGCGTTTGAACCGGACGAACCTCCGCATACTCCGTTGAACCCTGCAAACTCTCCAGCCAGTAGCGTTCCTTGCCCAGCTCCAGCCGAAGCCGGTACAGCTGCCGGGTTGTCACCGCGCGCTCGTGGAGCAGTTCGATCGCCGCGGTCAGTTGCCGCGCCCCTTTTCGCAGCGCGCCTTCCGTCCAATGCGACAACAACGGGTAGCTGACCGCCATCAGCAACCCCATCAATCCCACCACCACCAGCAACTCGATCAGCGTAAAACCCCGTCGGCTCCTCATGATTCCCCGCTCAGTCCAGACTCCAGCTGACGATGTCGGCATTTTTGCCTTCTCCGCCGGTCTCGCCGTCAGCGCCGTACGAGAGGAGATCATAGTCGGCATCATGGACGCCGGGGCTCAAATAGATATAGGGGCGTTTCCAGGGGTCGGGCGGGACCTTCGACAGATAGCCCCCCGATTTCCAGTTGGTCGGGAGCGGCGCCGAGGCCGGCTCAACCACCAGGGCCTGGAGGCCTTGCTCGGTCGTCGGATAAAATCCGTTGTCCAGTTTGTAGAGTTGCAGCGCGCTCTCGATATTTCGAATCTGGACTTTGGCGGCGGTGACTTTCGCGTCGTCGGTTCGACCGACCAATTTGGGGACGACCAGGACCGCCAGCAGGGCCAGAATCGTCATGACCACCATCAATTCAATCAGGGTAAATCCCCGTTCATTTGCGCGGATCTCCGGTGGCATGGGTTATCCCACCACCTGGCTCATTTCGAAAATGGGCAGCAAAATCGACAGCACGATCACCAAGACGATCCCGCCCATGACGAGGATCAGGATCGGCGTCAGCAGGGAGGTCAACACGCTCACCATCGTTTCCACCTCGTGGTCATAGGCCTCGGCCACCTTGGCCAGCATCTGCGTTAGTTCGCCGCTTCGTTCGCCCACCGCAATCATCTGGATCACAAAGCCCGGGAAGAGACCGCTGCGCTGCAGCGGGCCCGCGATGCTCTCGCCTTCCCGGATATTCTCCGCCGCCTGCTCCACCGCCGATTGCATCACCACGTTGCCGACAACCCCGCGGACAATGCCCAACGCCCGCAACAGCGGAATCCCGGCGGCCAGCAACGTGCTCAAGGTCAGGGCAAACCGGGAAAGCGCCACCATGCTCACCAGCCGGCCGAAGACCGGCAACCGCAACAGCAGATGATCGCGCCGTCGCGCACCGGCCGGCGTGGCCAGATAGCGCCGGCCCCAGATCAGCGCCGCCACGAGGAGCCCGACCGGCAGCCACCAATAGGTTCGCAGCCATTGGCTCCCGCCCAGCAGGATTCTCGTCGGCAGCGGCAGCGCCTGCCCCACGTCGGCGAAGACCTGGGCGACCTGCGGCATCACGTAGAGCACCAAAAAGAGCAGGATCACCAGACTCGTGACCAGCAATACGATGGGGTAGGTCACGGCGGCCATGATGCGGTTGCGCAACCGCGCCTGGTATTCCAGCATCTCCGCCAGTCGCAGCATCATCATGCCCAAGGTGCCGCTCTGCTCGCCGGATCGCACCATATTCAGATAGAGCGAGGAGAAGGCGTCGGGGTAGGCGCCCAACGCATCCGCCAGCGAGGCGCCCTCCTTCACCCGCTCCCGCACCCCGATCCACACTTTTTGGGCCTGCTGGCGGTCGACCTGCTCAATCAGCGACGTGAGCCCGTCCATCAACGGCAACCCGGCGCCGATCATCGTGCTCAATTGCCGGGTCATCACCGACAATTCGGTCAGGGAGAGATGTGCGGAACGCCGCCACCCGGCCAGCAGACTGTGTGTGGCCGCCTCCGCGCCGGTGACCGCCGCCTTCGGGCGACCGGTTGATCCGCTTGAAACCGACGCGGGTGCGACGGTCGCAGCCGCGGCCATCGGTCGTGCATCACCCTCCAGCACATCGGTTGGAAAGATGCCCGATTTCCGCAGCTTGACCCGGGCCAGCCTGGGACTATCGGCGTCGATCACGCCGGTCACACTCCGCCCCTCGTTGGTCAACCCTTTATATTCGTAGACACCCATTGGGAGCGATCACGCTGAAGGATGGAAAACCGTCCGGCTCACACAACCTGCTGCTGCGTCACCCGCATCACTTCTTCCGCCGTCGTGATCCCCTGCAGGACTCTCGTCATGCCGTCCATCCGCAGCGGCCGCATGCCCAAGGCCACGGCCGCATCGAGGATGGCGGCGGCATCGGCCTTGGCCATCACCAGCCGCCGGATCTGCTCGTCGATCACCATAATCTCATAAATGGCCACCCGCCCGCGGTACCCGGTGCCCGAACAGGCGGGGCAACCGGCTCCGCGGGCGAGCGTGATCGGCCGTTCTGCACCGCCGGTGGCAACCGCCCGGTCCAAACCCAACCGGGCCAGCTCCTCCACGGAGGGCGAATAGTGCTGTTTGCAGGCCGTACAGACGGTGCGGATGAGTCGCTGCGCCACGATCGCGACCACCGATGAGGCGACCAGAAACGGCTCGATCCCCATATCGAGCAGTCGGGTCACCGCGCCCGCGGCATCATTCGTGTGGAGCGTGGAGAACACCAGATGGCCGGTCAGGGAGGCGTGGATGGAAATTTCGGCCGTTTCCACATCCCGGATCTCGCCGACGAGAATCACGTCGGGATCCTGACGGAGAATCGATCGCAGACTCGCGGCAAAGGTCAGGTTGATCTTGGGATTCACCTGCATCTGGCCGATGCCTTTGATCTGGTACTCGATCGGATCCTCGATCGTCAGAATGTTCTTGTCCGGGGAATTGATCTGGCTGAGCGCCGCGTAGAGCGTGGTCGTCTTCCCGCTGCCGGTTGGGCCGGTGACCAGAAGAATGCCGTGGCTCAGCCGGATCAACTGATTGAACCGTTGAAGCTGGGCAGCCGCAAGGCCCAGATCTTCCAACCGCAGGAGCAGATGCTCCTTATCCAGCAGCCGGAGCACCGCCCGTTCCCCGTGGGCGATCGGGACGATCGACACCCGGATGTCCACCTCCCGATCGCCGAGCCGGATGCCGATGCGGCCGTCTTGCGGCACCCGCCGCTCGGCAATGTCGAGCCCCGCCATGATCTTGAGCCGGGAGACGAGCGCCGAGTGCAGCCGCTTGGGCGGCGTCAGCACGTTGTGCAGCACGCCGTCGATCCGGTAGCGAACAGCCACCTCCCGTTCATAGGGTTCGATATGGATATCGCTGGCGCGCTCCTTCACCGCGCGGAACATCAGCGAGTTGAGCAGCCGGATGATCGGCGCGTCATCGGTTGCCGTGAGCAGGTCGGTCGTCTCTTCGATCGACTCCGCCAGCTGGGTCAAGCGAGCGCTGTCGAAATTTTCGATCACCTCCTCGGCCGTCTCCTGCGTTTGCTCATAGGCGGCATGGAGCAGCTCGGTAATCGCCTCCGCGGGCGCCAACACGGGCGTGACCGGCCGGCCGATCAAGAGCCGCACATCGTCCATCACATGCACATGGAGCGGGTTCGAGAGCGCCACGGGGATCTGTCCGTTCTCTTCAACGAGGGGGACTAATTCATATCGCTTGGCGAAGGCGAGGGGGATTTTGGCCAGCA
>JBGPUQ010000068.1:0-5867 GCA_041491185.1 Nitrospiria bacterium
CGATGGCGCGCTGATCATCACGCCCTATTACAACAAGCCGACCCAGGAGGGGCTCTACCTCCACTACCGGCGGATCGCCGAGGCGGTCGATCTCCCGATCATGCTCTACAACATCCCCGGACGCACCTCGGTGAACATGCTCCCCCAGACGGTGGCCCGACTGGCCGAACTGCCCGCGATCGTCTCGATCAAGGAGGGCTCCGGTTCGATCCAGCAGATCGACGAAGTGCTCCAACGCTGCGGCGACCGGTTGACGGTGCTCTCCGGCGATGATGCCCTGACCCTGCCGATCATGGCGCTGGGCGGCCACGGCGCCGTATCGGTCGTCGCCAATGTGGCGCCGCGAGACACGGCCGGGCTGATCACGGCCGCGGCCAAGGGCGATTTCAGCCAGGCAAGAGCCCTGCACCACCGGCTCCTGCCGTTGGTCAACGCCCTCTTCATCGAGACCAACCCCATGCCGGTGAAAACCGCGCTCTCCCTGATGGGCCGATGCGCCGATGAGCTGCGTCTCCCGCTCTGCGCCATGCGTCCCGAGATGAAGGAGAGCCTGACCGGTTCGCTGCAAAGGTATGGGTTGTTGTGAACAAAGGGTCAAGGGTCCAGGGTCAGGGGGCAAGGGTTCAGGAAAACATGCCGGTTATCCTTGACCCTTGCTACTTGACCCTTGACCCTTACTAGGAAAAACATGTCTCCAATACCTGTCATTGTCATGGGAGCCGCGGGCCGGATGGGCAGCCGGATCATCTCGCTCCTGCGTGATGACAAGATACTCTCGCTGGCCGGCGCCATCGAATATCACACCCACTCGGCGATCGGACGGGATGCCGGGGAAGCGGCCGGCGGCGAGAAGCTGGGCGTGACGATCACCGCCGACCTGTCCCGCGCGCTCACGCAGGGACGGGTCGTCATCGACTTCACCTCGCCGGAGGTCAGCGTCGAGACCGCGGAGCTGGCCGCGAAGGCCGGCGTCGCACTGGTCACCGGCACCACGGGACTGACGCCGGCTCAACAGCGCGCGCTCCAATCGGCCGCCAAAAAGATCGCCTGCCTCCATGCGCCGAACATGAGCATCGGCGTGAATCTCCTGTTCCACCTGGCGGTCCGCGCCGCCGGGGCGCTGGGGTCAACCTACGACATCGAGATTGTGGAAGCGCACCACCGGATGAAAAAGGACGCCCCCAGCGGCACCGCGCTCGAATTGGCCCGCCGACTGGCCGACGCCTCCGGCCGTTCGCTGGAGCAGGCGGCCGTCTACGACCGTCACGACGCCAAGAGCGTCCGGCAGACGGGACAGATCGGGATCCAGTCGATCCGGGGCGGCGACATCATCGGCGACCACACCGTCATCTTTGCCGGTCCCGGCGAACGGCTGGAGCTGACCCACCGGGCCGAGAGTCGGGACAATTTCGCCCGCGGCGCGCTGCTGGCGGCGCGATGGATCGTCGATCAGCCACATGGGCTGTATTCGATGCAGGATTTTTTGGAAAACAAGGGTAAAGGGTGAAGAAGAAAAAGAAGCAAGAGGCAAGAAGCAAGAGGCAAGAGAGATTCAAGCCCGCCGAGCGCATTCTCACGTTGCCGCCCTATCTCTTCGCGGCGATCGACCGGATGAAGCAGGAGGCGATCCGCAGCGGGATCGATATCATCAATCTCGGCATCGGCGATCCCGATCAGCCGACGCCGGCGCACATCATCGAGCGGTTGCAACAGGCGGCCAAAAATCCCCGCCACCATCAATACCCCTCGTATGACGGCATGCGGGAGTTTCGCGCGGCCGTGGCCCGATGGTACCAGCACCGCTTCGGCGTCACGCTGGATCCCGACACGGAAGTGCTGACGCTCATCGGCTCGAAAGAGGGCATCGGCCATCTGCCGCTCGCCGTCATCAATCCCGGCGACGTGGCGCTCGTCCCCAGCCCCGGCTATCCCGTCTATGCCGTCGCCACGCTCTTTGCCGGCGGCAAACCGCAGATGATACCGCTTCGAAAAACCAATAATTTTCACCCCGACTTTGAGGCCATCCCCTCGTCCGCGCTCAAGCGGGCCAAACTCTGTTTTTTGAACTATCCCAACAATCCGACCTCGGCGACCACGACGCCGGAGTTCTTCCGCGACGCCGTCGCGTTTGCCCGACGCCGACGACTGATCATTGCGCACGATGCGGCCTATTCCGAAATTTATTACGACGGCCGTCGCCCCCCCAGCTTCCTCGAGGTCGAGGGCGCCAGGGACGTCGGCGTCGAGTTTCATTCGCTGTCGAAGACCTTCAACATGACCGGCTGGCGGATCGGCTTCGTCGTTGGCAACCGCAACGTCATCGCCGCGCTGGGCAAGGTGAAAAGCAATCTTGATTCAGGCGTGTTTCAGGCAATACAGGAGGCGGGCATCGCGGCGCTCGAGAGCCCGCAGCAGGTAACCGATGCGATCCGCCGACGCTACCAGGAACGGCGCGATCTCTTCGTCCCGGGGCTCAAACAGCTCGGGTTTGAGGTCGATCTTCCGGCGGCCAGCTTTTACGTGTGGGTCCGCGTCCCGAAGCGGACCACCTCGGCCGCCTTTACGGCCCGGTTGCTTCAGCAGGCGGGTATCGTCACCACGCCGGGCAACGGCTTCGGCGACGCGGGCGAAGGCTGCATCCGCATGACGCTGACGGTCTCGTCGGAGCGGCTCCGTGAAGCGCTGGACCGGATGAAACGGCTATGAAATTGGTTCACGGTTCACAGTTCATGGTATAAGACAGTGACTGCACAAACACAAGCTTTTTGCTACATCGCCATTGGCGCAAATCTTGGCGATCGATTCGCGCAGTGCGAAGAGGCGGTGGCCCGTCTCGCCGTGCTGCCCGACACAACCGTGCGCCGTCGATCGGCCTGGTATGAGACGGAGCCGGTCGTTGATGGGATGCAGCACGCTGCGTGGGCGACCGACGATGCCGCACATTGGTTTATTAATGGGGTCGTCGAACTGGAGACGTCGCTCACGCCAATCGAGCTCGTCCGGCGATGTCTTGAAATTGAACGGGCGATGGGGCGTTATCGAATCGCGGGCAGATTGTCCCGATCGATTGATCTTGATCTGCTGTTCTATGGCGATGAGGTGCTGACCACGCCGGAACTCACCATTCCCCATCCCCGGTTGCACCTGCGGCGCTTTGTGCTCGTCCCGCTGGCGGAGCTGGCGCCCGACTTCATCCATCCGATACTCCATCGATCCATTGCGGCGCTGCTCGACCGATTGTCCGCCTCAGGCGGAGATCCGCATCAGGTCCGGCAGGTTTCAGCGGCGCCGCACACCACCTGACGCCTTCGGCATCCATTACGAGAGGACCACATGGAGAGCCGCTATCTCGTCATCGAAGGGCCGATCGGCGTGGGCAAGAGCAGTCTTGCCAGACTGCTCAGCGACCGGCTTGGGGCCCGGCTCGTCATGGAAACGGTGGAGGAGAATCCCTTCCTGGCCAAATTCTATGAGAGTCCCCAGCGGTTCGCCTTCCAGACGCAGGTCTTCTTCCTGCTCTCCCGCTATCGCCAGCAGGCGGAACTCTCCCAGATGGATCTTTTCAACCAGTTGACCATCTGCGATTATTTTTTGCCCAAAGACCAGATCTTCGCCTCGGTCACGCTCAGCGATGAGGAACGCGCGCTCTACGACCAGCTCTATCAACTCCTCTCCCCGCGCGTGGCGACACCCGACCTGCTCATCTATCTCCAGGCCTCCACCGATACGCTGATCGAACGGATCGAGGCCCGCGGCCGCAGCTTCGAAAAAGAGATTCCCTGGGACTATCTCGACACGCTCAACAACGCCTATAACAAGTTTTTTTTCCATTACGATCAGAGTCCGCTTCTCGTGATCCAGACCGAATCGATCGACTTTGTCCACAATCCGGACGACCTTGAGGATCTGGTCAAGCAGATCGCCTCGGCGAAACAGGGCACCCATTATTACGTCCCGCAGAAGTAAGAGGGTCAAGGGTCAAGTAGCAAGGGGCAAGGGGTAAGGGTGAAAACTGAAAGTAACAGGGGCCAGTAAACAGTAGCCAGTAGGTAGAAATCAGAAAAAGTGTAGTAGCAGGATATTGAAAAACCCTGTGATCGTCATTGCGAGGAGCGAATTTTGCGACGAAGCAATCCCTCACGTCTTGAAATGTCTACTCATGAGATTGCTTCGCTTCGCTCGCAATGACACAATAATGACTTTTTCAACATCCTGCTAGACCCTGCCTACTGGACGCTGGCTACCATAACTACATGCATCTCATCAAAACCACTGCTGGACTCAAACAGCATATTTCACGACTGAAAACCGCCCGCCGTACAATTGGCTTCGTCCCCACCATGGGCGCGCTGCACGACGGCCACCGGAGTCTTATCGCCGCCGCCCGCCGCCGGTGTGATGTCGTCGTCGTCAGCGTATTCGTCAACCCCACGCAGTTCGGCCCCGGCGAAGACTACCGCCGCTACCCCAGGGACTTGCGGCGCGATGCCGCCTTGTGCCACAATGCGGGCGCTTCGCTGCTCTTTGCCCCGACGGTCAAAGAGCTTTATCCGAACGGCACCACGAGTCACGTGGAGGTCGGTCCCGTGGGAACCTGCCTGGAAGGCGCCGCCCGGCCGGGCCATTTCAACGGCGTGGCCACCGTCGTCCTCAAACTGCTCCAGCTGGTCAAACCAGACCGGCTCTTCCTCGGTCAAAAAGATTACCAACAAACGGTCGTCATCGAACAGCTGATCCGGGCATTTCATCTTGATGTCGCGGTCACGGTCTGCCCGACCGTCCGGGGGCCGGACGGCCTCGCATTGAGTTCGCGCAACCGCTATCTGAATCGACGCCAACGGCTGGCGGCCTCATTGCTCTACCACGCGCTCCAGGCCGGCCTGACCCGACTCCGCGCGGGAGAACGCTCCGCCCGCCGGCTCCGCGCGGCCATGAGGCGCGTGCTGCAACGAGACCACAGCATCAGGGTGGACTACGTGGCCGTTCGTGATCCGAAGAGTCTGACCGCGTTGACCCGTGTTCGGCGCCGTTGCCTGTTGGCCGTCGCCGCCGTGATCGGGCGCACGCGGTTGATCGATAACGCGCTGTTTACTCCATAGCGCAAAGGAGAGAGGATGCCTCCCCCCCCAAAGCGACGGGCATCGCGCGCGGCGCGGCCTCCAAAGTCCGCCGCATCACCACGCCGGTCCGCGCAAGGCGATCCAAACCGATTGACCGAGTTGCTCAACGTCGCCAAGCTGGTCTTCTCCACGCTGGAACTCAACGCCGCGATGGATGCCGTGCTCCAGAGCGCCCTGGCCTTGAGTCACACGACCGCCGGCAGCATCGCCCTCTACGATGAAGAGCGCCGGGAGCTGGCGCTGTTTGCCCACCGGGGCTTCGGCGACGAGTTTCTCGGCAATCGCCGCTGGCGCCCCGTCCCAGGCAGTCTCAGCGAGCGGTTGCTCGCGGCCACCGCCCCGGTCGTCGTCAATCTTCCGACGCATCCGGATTTTTTCAGGGAAGGGACGCCGGTCGGAACAAACACCAAGACGCTGGCCTGCATGCCGCTGATCTTCCGGCAACAGCCCATCGGCATTCTCTATGTCGATAACTTCGCGATCAGAACCTTTACCGAGCATGAGTTGCACGCCCTCTCCGTCCTGGCCGATTTTGCGGCGGCCGCCATCAACCATGCGAAAATCCACGAGGCCACGAAGGAGCTGGCCCGAACGGACGGGCTGACCGGTCTCTTCAACCACCGCTATTTTCATGATCGGATGAGCACAGAGATCGCCCGGGCGCACCGCTACCAACGGCCGCTCGTCCTCATGATGATCGATGTGGACAACTTCAAGCAGGTGAACGACCGGCACGGCCATCCGGTC
>JBGPUQ010000069.1:0-5839 GCA_041491185.1 Nitrospiria bacterium
CGTTGATCTCGAGCGGTTGCAGATCAGCTATCTGGTCGCAGACTGGCTCGTGCTCCACGCGGGCCGGTTTCACAATCTCCTCGGCTATTGGAATATGGCCTACCACCACGGCTCCCAGATTCAAACCAGCATCGAGCGACCGCAAATCCTGTCATTTGAAGATGACGGCGGCATTCTGCCTGTGCATCTTGTCGGACTCTGGCTCAGCGGCTACGCTCCGGTCGGTCCCGTCCTGCTCGATTACGGCCTCATGCTAGGCAACGGCCCGAAAATTCAGGATGTCGGTTCCCTGAATGGCGGCAGCCTCAACCCCAATAACGTCAGCGACAACAGCGGCAACAAAGCCTTTGCATTCAACCTCACCCTCCACCCCCAAGCGCTCCCCGACTTGGGCGTCGGCCTCTGCGGCAACATCAGCCAGGTGGAAGGATTCAGCACGGTGGTAGGAGTACCAGTCCAGGTCAGCGATGTCAGCCAGCAGATCTATTGCGGCGATCTCACCTACATCACCCAGCAAGTGGAGTTGCTCTTCGAATATTACGCGATCTTCGACCGCGACCGGATGAGCGCCACCGGCCGGCATACCAACCAGGGCGGTTATGTCCAGGCGGCGTATACGTTTGCCCAGAAGTATGTCCCCTATGTCCGGTACGAATGGATCTCGGCCGATGAACAGGATCCGTATATGACGGAGTTGGGGGCCGTTGATCTCACAAAAGAGATTCTGGGCTTCCGCTACAATCTCCTGTCGTCCAGTTCGATCAAGGCCGAGGTTCGGTTCGTGCGACGACCGGACATGGAACACGCCCACGAATTCGCCGTCCAATGGGCCTTTTGGTTCTGACACCTCCAACCCGTCGGCGGCCGTTGATCCCCGCAGCCGCGTGGGTGTTCCTGTACGGCATGACCTGGAATCTCGTGTGGGGCCTGGTTGTTCCCCCCGCGCAGGCCGCGGCATCGGACAAAATCGCCATCGTCGCCAACCAGCACTATCCGGTCCCGCAACTGACGATCGAGCAGCTCCGGGAGATCTATCTGGGGCGAAAGACCATTGAGCAGTTCCTTCGGATCCGTCCGGTCGATCAATCGGACCCGGCCATCCGGAACATCTTCTTACAACGAGGGCTCGATCTGGCCTCGAGAGACGTCTACATCACCCACTGGAACCGTCTGCTCTTCCAAAAAGGCGGCCTGCCGCCGCTTCTCAAGGATTCGCCCGATGACGTCGTGACGGAATTGCTCAAAACCGACGGCGCCATCGGCTACCTCTGGCTGGAGGACGCTCAGAACCGCGCCGGCCTCAAAATCCTGCTGGTGTTCCCCGTTCGCTGACGCGCCAGT
Organism: Nitrospiria bacterium; assembly: GCA_041491185.1. Taxonomy (GTDB): domain Bacteria; phylum Nitrospirota; class Nitrospiria; order JACQCE01; family JACQCE01; genus JBGPUQ01. The sequence goes on from JBGPUQ010000069.1 coordinate 1,342, forward strand.
GCCGGGAAGAGCGGGGCCGCCGGTCGTGACCCGTGGTTTTTGACAACCCTCAACCCGGCGGCTATAATGGATCAGGTTTCCCACCGTCGGCTCGTGTCGCATGGCTCAGAGGCGCCTCATATCCCGGCTGACTCCCAAGCTGTTCATTTTGATCGTCGGCGCGGGTCTCCTCTCCCTCGTCATCGCCCTGACGATCGTCTATGTCGTTCAGAAAAAAGCGCTCACGGAATCGATCGGCCATCAATTCGGGACGTTGGCCACCATCACCAGCGCCCGGTTGACCAGCCTGCTCGACCAGACGATCAGCGAGGCGACGCTCCTGGGCATCGACCCCACGATTTATAACGCGGTGGTGGATGCCAACCGGCGGTATGCCGGTCGCTCACCCGAGGCCATCCGCGATGAGATCCAACACCTCAACCAGCAATGGGACCAAAAAACACTGCCGGAAGAGTTCCGTCGCCGGTATCAGAGTAGTCCGACCGCGCTGCTCTTGCGGAATTATCTCGAGCAGCCCATCAACACCAACCGATATTTCAACATCCGGGTCACCGACAGCCACGGCCTGCTCGTCGCCAGCCCCTTCCAACCGAACCGGATCGACTTCGGCAACCAGGAATGGTGGCAATCCGCCTACCGTGGCGGTAAAGGCGGCAACTATATCAGCGACGTCTCCCTCGCGCCCTCCACCGCCGAATTTGAGAATACCTACGCCATTGAGTTCGCCGTGCCGATCAGGGATCAACAAAACCAACAGGTCATTGGGGCATTGTCGATCGTCAGCTATGTCGGCCACCTCTTTTCCGCCGTCACCAGCGTCCACCTGGGGCAGACCGACCATACGATGCTGGCCAGCTCCGACGGCGAGTTGCTCTTCTGTCCCATCTTTCTGATCAAAAACCATACGCTCAAACCGCAATTGATCAAAGCCATCTCCCAACAACAGCCGGGCTGGGCGCGCACCGAGGCTGATGTCCACTACAGCGGCCCAACGATCAACGGCTACGCGCCGGTGATCCCGACCGCCGAACTCAGCCCGCACAGCTTCGGCGGTCAGCGGTGGTATATCTTTACGAGCCAGAACCCCCAGGAGACCTACGCACCGATGACCAATTTGTTGATGTGGGTCGGGGTCGCGGGCGGCGGGGGATTGATTCTGCTGGGCATGGTCGCCATTCTCTTCGCCAATCGATTTACCAAACCGATCCAGGAACTCCAACGAGGCGCCAAGCTGATCGGCTTCGGCAACCTCGATTATCGCTTAAACATTCCGACGGGCGACGAAATCGAGGAGCTGTCAAACGAATTCAACGAGATGTCCGGCAAGCTCAAAGCCGCGTACGCCGGCCTTGAGCAGCGGGTCGCCCAGCGAACGCGGGAAATCGAAGATCGCAACCGCCAGCTCTCCATCCTCTACGCCGTCAGTTCCAGCCTGAGCGCGGCCACCGAGATCAAGGGGCTCCTCTCAACCGTGCTGGCGACCACCGCGCAGCAACTCGGTGCCCAGGTCACGCTGATTCATCTGATCGGCCATCAGACGCCGCTCTACGGCAGTGATGATCACCGCCTGCCGTTCGACCGGCCGCAGCTCGAGCGCGAAGCCCTGCAGGCCTGCCAGGAATGCATGCAACCCCCCGCGCAGGCCGTCCGTCTCAAGCAGGTCGCCCTGGGCCTTGCGGTAAATCCGAATGGACTCTCCTCTCCATCCGCCGGTATGCAGGCCTCCATCCTGATCGCCATTCCCCTGGTCTCCAAAAACCGCGTCCTGGGCGCCATGGTCCTCGGCTACCCCGACGGCGGCGGGGTCCGGCTCGAGCACGACCGCTATCTGCTGCTGACGCTCGGCCATCAAATCGGCGCGGCCATCGAAGCGGCCCAGCTATTCGAAGAAACCAAAAAACTCGACCAGCTCAAATCGGAGTTCGTCTCGAAGGTCTCCCACGAACTGCGCACGCCCCTGACCTCCATCAAAGGCTTCGGAGAAATTCTCGGATCGTATGACGATATCGACCCCGTCAGCCGTCAGGAATTCATCCAGATCATCAACGAGGAGAGCGACCGGCTCACCCGCCTCATCAATGACCTGCTCGATCTGTCCAAGATCGAAGCGGGCAAGGTGGAGTGGATGATTCAACCGATCGATCTGGGGCAGGTTCTCCGCTACACCGTCAAACAGATGCAGGCGGTCGCCATGAAAAAACCGGTCGGGCTCGCTCTCGACCTTCCGCCGTCAATCCCCCTCGCGCTGGGCGATCGCGACCAGCTCGTCCAGGTCATGGAGAACCTCCTGAGCAACGCCATCAAATTCACTCCCGAGGGAACGATCACCGTTGGCGTCAGTTGGAATCGGGAGGAACCGGCCGGACGGCAGAGCCGCTCCGGCCGCGAGCCCGCCCAGAGCGGCCCGCCGCAGACACAGGACCTCCTGACCGTCTTCGTCCAGGACAACGGCATCGGCATCCCGCCCCATGAGTTGACGGCGATCTTCGAAAAATTTCACCAGATCACCGACAGCGATAAGAACAGACCGAAAGGCACCGGACTCGGCCTGGCGCTCTGCCGTGAGATCCTCCACCGCCTGGGCGGAGAGATCTGGTGCGAGAGCACATTGGGACTGGGCAGCCGCTTCTTGTTCACGCTCCCGGTCGTCACCCCGCTCATCATGCGTTCGACCGCCGACCCCTCGCTGACACGGACCGCACCGGCAACACCCGGCGACACACACCAGGCCCGCACCCCCCACATCCCATGACCGTGCTGCCCATTGCCAGACATGAGATCGAGCAATTGTTTGCCGAGGCCGGTCAGCTCGGCGGCGCCGCGTTCGCCTTTCTCTCACCGGACGGCGACGTCCTGATCGACTGGCCGAAAGGCACCAATCACCAGCATCAACCTGCCCGTCCGGCAGGCGGGCCGGCCGGCGTTCCAACGGCCGCCGCCGTCTGCCTGCGTGCCCTGGCGCCGATGCGGCTCGCCCTGACCCCGGAGAATCCGACGCTCGTCTGGATCTGCCCGCACGGCGTCGAGTTCGCGATCGGGGTGTTGTTGACGCCGTCGGCGCAGAGCGGGAGCCTGATCTGCAGCGGGGCGGCGTCCGGCCAGGGGTTGCCCCTGATCCGACTGCTCCGCCATCACGTCCAGGACCTCATCGATGCTCAACGGGAGATGGAAAACCTGTCCAAAGAAATCGCCCGGACGTATGAAGAGCTCAATCTTCATTACGAACTGTCGGCCCAGCTGGGCACGCACCCCACCCCCGCGCCCGTCTATCACCACGTGGTCGAGCAAATCCGGCAGTTGATCAGCTTCGGTCACATCGCCATCCTCCTGCGGGACGACGGCGACGGCCTCACGGCGGCGTATGTGGCGGATGGAGCCGGCCACCCGCTGCCCCTCTCGTTTCGTCTCGGTCCCGGCGAGGGCATCAGCGGAGAGGTCGCGCGCACGGCCTCGGCCATGATCATCTGCCGCGTCGACCAGGACGCGCACTTTGTGCCGCGGCCCTATCCGGTCACGTCGCTGCTCTCCGTCCCGATGATCACCAGCGGCAAGGTTCTGGGGGTCATCACCCTGAGCGACAAGGAGGGGGGCGAAGAATTCAGCACCAATGAGTTGAAACTGCTGGAAACGATCGCTCGGCAGGCGGCGATCGCGCTGGAGAATGCCCGCCTCTTCGCCGAAGTCCGTGAGCTGTTTTTGAGCACCGTGAAATCGCTGGCCTCCGCGATCGACGCCAAGGATCCCTACACCCACGGCCATTCGCTTCGGGTCGCCTATTACTCGGCTGTCATCGCCGAGCAGCTGTCGTTGCCGGCGGAACAGCGCGAAGAGGTCTATCTTGCCGCCATTTTGCACGACGTCGGGAAAATCGCCATCCCGGAAACCATCCTCCTCAAACCCAGTTCGCTGACCCCGAACGAATGGGACACGATGAAACAACACCCACTCCACAGCGCCCACATTCTCGGTCAGGTCAAACAGTTTGAACAGATCGCCCAGGTCGTCCGGCACGAGCACGAGCGGTACGACGGGAGCGGCTATCCGGACGGCCTCAAAGCCGAGCAGATTCCGCTGGCCAGCCGGATCATCGCCATCGCCGACGCCTACGACGCGATGACCACCAGCCGGAGTTACCGGCAAGGGATGGCGCCCGAGCAGGCCATGCAAGGTCTCGCCAAGTCAGTCGGCAGCCAGTTTGATCCGGCGCTGTTCACCCAATTTCAACGCGCATTCGAGCAGGGCCGTCTGACCCCGCCCGCCGATCCCTCCACGCAGTTCATGATGAAGTAACGGACCGCATGCCGCCTTCCGCACGCTCGGCCCACCCATCGAAAAATGGGGTCAGAGAACATTTTTTATCGATAATATTTTTCATGTCAAAAAATGTTCTCTGAGCTACCCCCGTTTTCATGGACACCCAGAATGGAGGATAATGTCCTCCGCGGAGGTGTCCGATGGTCAAACGGCAGAGCTTTACCCAGGCTTTCAAAGTCGAAGC
>JBGPUQ010000070.1:0-5756 GCA_041491185.1 Nitrospiria bacterium
ACTGGTCACGCGCCACCGATGGCTGGGTGTCCTCTCCGGCGCCACGATGGCGGCCATCATCCAGAGCAGCGGCGCCACGCTCGTCATGCTGGTCGGTTTCACCGGCGCCGGCTACCTCACGCTCCATCAGACCATCGCGGTCATCCTCGGCGCGGATATCGGGACGACGCTGACCGCCCAGTTGCTGGCGTTCCAGCTCTACGACTATGCGCTCCTGGTCGTGGGCATGGGCGCGCTGCTCTGGCTGCTCGGCAAGCAGCGGCTGGTCAAATCGATGGGGCTGACGTTGCTGGGATTTGGCTTCATCTTCCTCGCGCTCCAGCTCTTGATGAGCGGCTTCGGTCCCATCCGGACCAACGAACAGGCCCAGCGCTTTCTCTCGGACGTGAGCGGCTATCCCCTGCTGAGCCTGGTGATCTCGGCCGCCCTGACGGCGGCGTTTCAAAGCAGCCTCGCGACGATCGGTCTCTTGATCGTCCTCTCCGGCCACGAGTTGCTGACGCTGCAGACGGCGCTGCCCATGATTTTGGGGGCCAATATCGGCAGCTGCACGCTGGCGCTCTTCTCCAGCATCGGCGCGCCGATCGAAGCCAAGCGCGTCGCGATCGCGCACACATTCTTCAAGGTGAGCGGCGTGCTGCTGGCGCTGCCGCTGCTGGGCCCGTTTGCGGATCTGGTCGGGCTGACCGCCGCGACACTCCCCAGACAGATCGCCAATGCGCATCTGCTCTTCAACGTGGCGCTGGCGCTGATCTTTCTCCCCCTGGCAACCCCGATCGCCTCGGCCCTGACCCGGCTGGTGACCGAACCGGTCATCCCGGACCATCCGGGCCAACCGAAATTTCTCGATCCGCTGGTGCTGGAAACCCCCGCGTTGGCGATCGGGCAGGCCAGCCGGGAGCTGTTCCGTATGGCCGACATCACCCAGGAGATGTACAAGGCGATGCTGGTCGTCTTCACCCGCGACGACGAGGATCTGGTGGGACGGATTGAAGAACAGGAAACCTATCTCGATACGCTCAACCAAGCGATCAAGCTCTATCTGACCCGGCTTTCCGAAACCGCCATGACGCCGACGCAGCACCGCGAGCAGATGGGCATCCTGATCACCATCAACGAGCTGGAAAATATCGGCGACGTCATCGACAAAAATCTGTTGGAACTGGCCAAGAAGAAAATTTACAAAGGGCTGCGATTTTCCGAGGAAGGGCTGAAGGAGATCATCGGACTTCACCAGACGATCGGCCGGAATTTCGACATGGTCATCACGGCACTGACCACGCGCGACCGGGAACTGGGCCGCTTGGTGATCGAGGCCAAAAGTCAGATCGCCCAGCAGGAGCGGCAGCTCAAGCAAGCCCATATCAGGCGGCTGCATGAGGGACTGCCCGAGTCGATCGAAACGAGCGCGATCCACGTCGACGTCCTGACCAATCTCAAACGCATCAACTCCCACATCACCAATATCGCCTATGCGGTGGTCGAGCCCGGCTTTGGATAATCGGCCGGCGGTTCACCGTCGCTCACGCCGTGCTCCATGAAGGGTTCGGCGGAGGACCGATGATGGAGAAACAACTGCGGTCGCTGCTGGCCGCCGTGCAACGCGGCCGCCTGCCGCTCCATCGGGCCGTGGAAGAACTCCGCCATCTGCCCTATGAAAAACTGGGCTATGCGATGCTCGACCACCATCGCCCGCTGCGGCAGGGATTGCCCGAAGTGATCTTCTGCGAGGGCAAACAACCGGAGCAGGTCGCAACCATCATGCGCCGGCTGCATGCCCGCGGAATCCCCGTGCTGGCCACGCGCGTCGAACCGGCGCTCGCCGACTTCCTCATCCAACGCGAGCCCGCCGCCCGCCACCACCCGTTGGCACGAACCATCGTGCTGCCGGCAGGAGCGGGAAAAACCGCCGCGTCGTCATCGCACGGACGCTGGAGACGTACGCCGCCCATTCTCGTGGTCACGGCCGGCACCGCCGATCTGCCGGTGGCGGAAGAGGCGCGCATCACCGCCGAGACCTTCGGGCACCGGGTGGTCACGCTGTATGATGTCGGCGTGGCCGGGTTGCATCGGCTGACCGGCCACGTCCGCGAACTCGCCGCGGCCGGCGTGCTGATCGTGGTCGCCGGAATGGACGGGGCCCTGCCCAGCGTCGTCGGCGGGTTGACGAGCCGGCCCGTGATCGCCGTCCCGACCAGCCGGGGATACGGCGCGCACTTGGGCGGGTTGGCGCCGCTCTTTACCATGCTGACCAGTTGCGCGCCGGGGCTGGCCGTTGTGAACATCGATAACGGGTTCGGCGCCGCGGCACTGGCTCACCGGATCCTCGGTCTGATGCAACGACCGCCGCAGGCTTCGCCGTCTGCACGGAAACGAGCCACGGGACAGACCCGTCGCAGAAAGTAGGAATCCTTCGATGGCCATTGCCCACATTGACGGTGGTTCCGGTGTCAGCGGCGACATGCTGCTGGGGGCGCTCATCGACGCCGGCCTGCCGTTGAGCCGGTTAAAGGCCGACCTCGGTGCGCTTCGACTTCCGCCCTACCGGCTCTCGACACGACGGGTCCTCCGTGGCGCACTGGCGGCCCGGCTCGTCACCGTCACGCCGTTGGCGGTCCCTCGACGCCGGCCGGCCTTTTCCGACATCGTCCGATCGATCCGACGAAGCCGGCTGCCCCCCCGTGTCATTAAACAATCACTCACCGCTCTTCGCGCGCTCTACGATACCGAAACCGCGCTGCACGGCCCGGGACTTCCCGATGCGCTGACCGGCAAGGAACTGACCGATACGTTGGTCGACATCGTCGGCGTCATCGCCGGCATCGAACGGCTGGGCATCACCGACGTCACCGCATCGCCGATCAATCTGGGCGGCGGGATGATCCACCCGGCCGAACGGCATCCCGGGCACGGCCCCGGACACGACGCCGGCGTCCACGGCGGACCGCTTCCCGTGCCCAGCCCCGCCGCGGCCCGGCTGCTGATCGGGTTTTCGGTCTACAGCGAAGGGCCGGCCGTCGAACTGACCACGCCAACCGGCGCCGTGCTGATGCGCACGCTCGCCCGCGCCTCTTCCACGCTGCCCGCGATGCGGCTCACCGCCGTCGGCCATGGAGCCGGCCACCGCACACTCGGAGCCTGGCCCAACCTGGTCCGGGTAATCATCGGAGAGCCGCTCCAAACCGCCCCAACCACAATGACCGCCGATCCCCTGTTTCCGGCCATCGAGGACCGCGTGATCCAGGTGGAAACCACGATCGATGACGGCAACCCGCAGCTCTATGACTATCTGCGGGACCGGCTCTTCGACCGCGGCGCGCTCGACGTCTATCTGACCCCCGTCATCATGAAGCAGGGGCGGCCGGCCACCCAGATCACGCTGCTCGCCGAACCGGCACGGGCGGAGGAGCTGACGGCGATCCTGTTCGATGAGACACCGACCCTGGGCGTGCGTCTGCAGGAGGTCCGGAGACGGATTCTCCCGCGGGCCTTTGCCCGACTCTCCACGCCGGACGGCCCCGTACGGATCAAAATCGTCCGGACCCCGCGCGGCACTGAACTGCGCCCGGAATTTCGTGATTGCCGCGCCATTGCGGAGCGGACCGGCATCCCGCTGCGAACCGTGATTCGACGGATCGAACGGCTGGCCGAACGGCGCTTGCGCACCGTCGGTCGTTTCCGTCCGGTTCGATCGCCGCGCCGGCTTCACCCCAAACGGCTTCACCGCAAACGGGACTAGACCGATGCTGGCAACCCTTGGCCTCCTGACCGGCGCGCTCCTCCTCGTCCTCTACGCCGCCCACCTCTTCACGAACGGTGTCGAGTGGATGGGCAAACGGCTCGGCTTCTCGCACGGGATGGTCGGCAGCATCCTGGCCGCCGTCGGCACGGCACTGCCGGAGACCATCATTCCCATTATCGCGATTCTGTTCAGCGGAGGCGAGCACAGCCATCAGGATGTCGGGGTCGGCGCCATTCTCGGCGCGCCCTTCATGCTCACCACCCTCACGCTGCCGCTTCTGGGCGCGGCGGTGCTGGGCTTCTCCGCCCTTGGGCGCAGGGAACCGCGCCTTCGTCTCAACCCCAAGCTGGTGCAACATGACCTGGGCTATTTCCTCATCGGCTATGGCGCCGCCATCGCGACGGCGTTTTTTCAGATTGCCGGACTGCGCTATGTGGTGGCGTGCTTCCTGATCGGCCTCTACGGCCACTACGTCTGGCGGCTGCGGCGGCTTGACCTTGAGCATCCGGCGGACGACGACCTCATCGCCCCGCTCATCTTCTCACGACGATCCCGGCCGGGCGGCCGGCAGAGCCCGACTCCCGCGTGGTTCCCCATTGCCGCTCAAATCGTCACCGGACTGGTCGGCATCGTCGCTGGAGCCCATTTTTTTGTGGAGGCGATCGATGGCGCCGCCGCCGCGCTGGCGGTCCAGCCGTTGCTGCTCTCCCTGATGATCACGCCGATCGCCACCGAGCTGCCGGAAAAATTCAACAGCCTGATCTGGATCGCCCAGCGAAAAGACGGCCTGGCCGTGGCCAACATCACCGGGGCGATGGTCTTTCAAGCCACCTTCCCCGTATCGGTCGGTCTCATCGGCACCCCCTGGCAGTTGGACTGGCACGGCCTCACCACGGCGATCTGCGCCCTCGCGGCCGCCGCCGGCTATTTTCTGCTCCTGGCCCGTCAGCGCCGGTGGCATCCCTGGCAGCTCATCATCGGCGTCGTTTTCTATCTGGGTTTCGGCATCGCCCTGCTGCTGGCCTGACCCCCCGGAGGAGCCATTTTGACAGCACAGAGGACTGATGCTACACTGTCGACGATGTCTGAGTATGGTCATTATGGTCATGTTGATCGAATACAACACCGAAGAAAAAACACCTGGCGGAGACGGGCGTAATGGACATCCTCATCGCCGATGACGAGCCGTACATTCTGCGCTCGCTGTCGTTCGTCCTGAAAAAAGAAGGCTACTCGTGTGAGACGGCACGAGACGGCGAAGAGGCCATCGAAAAAGCGAAGCGCCTTCAGCCGAAGATCCTCTTCCTCGACATCATGATGCCGAAGAAGACCGGCTTTGAAGTCTGCCGGACGCTGAAAGCCGATCCGGCCTACCGCTCGACCCGGATCATCATGCTGACCGCCAAGGGACAACAACACGACATCGAAGAGGCAAAATCGAGCGGCGCCGACGACTATATCACCAAACCCTTCAGCCCGAAAAAAGTCCTGGAAAAACTCCATACGATCATTGGAACCATGGGGGGAACCATGGGGGGAACCACAGGGGGAGGCACAGCGGGAGGCAAGGGATGAGCCCCCTCTCCACCCGGCCCGGCCATCCCGTCCGCAGCACGTCGACACCCTGGATCGGTCGCCTCCTGCTTGCCGCCGCGGTCGCCGCGTTCTCTCCCCTCTCCATCGCCGGCGCGTTTGAGTTCAAGGGCTTCGGAGATGTCACCTTTACCAAGAGCGATCTCTCCGACTCCGAGGCCCGCCACGGGAGTTTCGCGCTCGGTCAGTTCGATCTCTACCTCAATCAGCCGGTCGGTGATCGGGTTGATGTGTTGAGCGAACTGGTCTTCGAGACCGACACCGAGTCCGGGAATTTCGGCGTTGATCTCGAGCGGTTGCAGATCAGCTATCTGGTCGCAGACTGGCTCGTGCTCCACGCGGGCCGGTTTCACAATCTCCTCGGCTATTGGAATATGGCCTACCACCACGGCTCCCAGATTCAAACCAGCATCGAGCGACC
>JBGPUQ010000071.1:0-5676 GCA_041491185.1 Nitrospiria bacterium
ACGAGCCGGGGAGGAAACCGGAAGAACGAGTGAATCGTCGACCCGCCCACATTGATGGCCGCCACGCCCGTGGGCGCCAGGATGACGATCTTCTTGGCGGTCTTCTCCTTGAAATACTGCAGCAGCGTCGACTTGCCGGTTCCGGCATTGCCCGTGATGTAGACGTGCCGGCTCGTCCGCTCCATCACGTCGAACGCATGCTCAAAGTCCGGCGTAAGTTCGAAATCGTCCGGGATCGCGACCACCTGCTGGACCGCGTGTTTTTTCTTGGGTTTCAGTTTCATGTGGAGACTATTATACGATGATATGGTCAACACCGAAAAAGGGGACAGGCTACTTTTTTAGCAGCCTGACAGAATTCGACGGAGAAAAAGTAGCCTGTCCCCTTTTTCATCGTCCTTCATTCGCCATTGACTCACCCTACTAATCCAACCACTCCTTTTCCTTCAATTTTCTGGGCAGATACTTCTTCGTCAGGAATTGGAAGTCCTTGTTGGCCAGCGAGTCCAGTTCGTACTTCAGGCCGCTGGCCAGCATCCGCTTGATCTCCGCTTGCCACGCCTCCTTTTTAAACCACGAATAGTCGAGCAGTTCCTTGGCGCGATCGATATCCTTCTCGTTGAGCTTGATCCCCACGTTGCGCGGCAGACCGTAATGATCGGGGTCCGCACTGGAGAGGCCGATAAACTTCGCCTTCGGAATCGCCATCCGGTTGCTCTCAAACGCCAGATTGATCGACCCCTGCTTGACGACCGAGTAGATGTAATAGCCCCAGGGATCGTTGTCCACCAGCACGTAGACCGGCAGCCGTTTCTCTTCGTGGAGCCGGCGGGCCAAACGCCGCACGCCGCGAGGCGGCTGGCCGTTGCCGGTCAGCAGCACGCAGTTGTACCGCCGCCAGAACTTGTCCTCCGACAGCCGGTTCCACTGCGTCCCTTTTTCGACCAGCAGCAGGAAATCAGCCGTGCATTTTTTGATCTCGAGATATTCCGGCTCGACAATCGAGGGCACCGAATAGCCGCCCTTCCCCAGTTTGGCGCAGTCGACCTTGTCGCCGTCGTCGCTGAAGACCACCGGCCCCACGATGCTGCCGGCGTTTTCTGCGCGCACGTGCAGCTCCTCGCGGAGCGCCTCCAGCGACACCTCCAGATCCTCGATCAGCGGGTCCGATTCGGTCTGCGTGTCGAACGTGTTCTCGTTCGAATCCTTGATCGTATGCTTGGTCCGGTAATAGATTTCCCTCAGCGAGGTCGTCAGGTTCGCGCGCTGCAGTTCCGAGAGCGCGTCGGCTACCAGAACCGTCTGCATGAACTTTTTCGCCATCCCGACATTGAAGAACGAGCGGGCCTGCTTTTTCCGGCCCATCTCGATCAGCCCCTTGCGGGGATTGAACGTCACGTTCGAAAGGGCACGGATGGGGATGGACAGCGTGGGGTCCTGACGCCGCTCGGCGGCCGTAATCACGACATCGGCCACCCCGACCAGTTTCTTTGCAACCGCGTTGCTTCTGTTCCGCGTGGTCTTGGCCATATTATTTCCCTTTGCGTTTACGGCGCGTCACGGTTTTCTTTATTTTCTTTGTTTTCTTTGTTTTCTTTTTCGGCGGCTTTTCGGAGGATTTTTCGGGGGACGGCCTGGCGGCCTCACTCGTCGCCCCACCAGCTACAGGTTCAATCATCCCGCCGTCTCCACCCATCGGCAAGGGGACATCGCCTTCCACACCCTCCGGCGTCACGATGATCGAGTGGGGCAGCCCTTCCGGCCCGCTCCCCGTCTTGCCCAGCGCCTGATCGGTCTGCTCGCCGCCTGTGCGCTTCATCGCGATCTTTTGCAGTTGCTCTTTCAGTTTGTTGACCTGAATCTTCCCGCCCTTGAGCCGGCCGCAGGCCTCTGCGACCTCTTCAATATACAGTTCAAAGATATTGCGGCGGCGAAATTCGCTCTTCGCCCGCTCCCGCCGCCTCAAAAAGACTCCCAGGCGGCGGCCGCATTCCTGAAGCGCGAGGCGGATCTCTTTTCGGATCTCGTCGTAATCGGCGATCGCCTCCTTCGATTCACTGGTAAACGGCACCCAGACCGAGGCCATGTGGACAAAAATCACCATCGGCCCGGCCGGCAACGCGCCCTTGGACTGGGCAATCCCATAATTACGCCAGGTGGTCTCAAGCACGGCTTTAAACGTCGCGCAGGCCGACTGCTGATAGAGCAGCGGCACGCGGTTGGCATAGCGGATCACCCGGGCCAGCTCGTGATCGTCTCCCCGCTCCTCACCTTCAGCCAACGGGGCTTCTGTCTCTTCGGGTTTCTTCGCGGCCTCTTCCGGTCCCCGGCCAAAGGCCAGCCCCGCTTCGATGACGAAGGGATTGCCCCGATAGACCGCCGGGGGACGGCTGACGGCAGTATAAAACTCGCCCTTGATCTGCTTATAGAGCCCGGTCAGGATCGCCTGCTCGCCGATGGGCGACAGGCAGTTGCTCGGCGGCGCCATGATCTTGGTCGCCTGCAACACCTTGTACAGCGCCTCGGCCCGCTCCCCGTGCAGATCGCGCGGGCGCGAGTGCGGCGGGAGCTTTGCGTGCTTGCAGATCTCCTCCGCCAGACTCGACGAAATCCGGCTGAAGTCGCCAGACAGAAAACCGGAGAGCCAGTGGCTCTTGGTGTCGTGGAGCATCTTGAGGAACATGCCGAATTCAATCCCGTAGGGATGCGGTTTGATCTCGCGCGGCGGCGTGGGCAACTGGTGATAGGTCCGGGGATAGTCCTTCGTCTCCCCCTCCGGCGTGTGGTAGACCAGATGGACGTGCGGATTGGCGATGGACACCAGCTCGAGATATTCGTCCACCGAGGTGCGCCCTTTTTGATAGCGCCCCTCAATCTCGAGCGTCACCTGCGTGCCGCGGTGCGGCTCCCAGTCGACCTGTTTTTTCTCCAGAATGCGCGGTTCGTTCTTCTTCGTATCGATCTGGACTTCGAAATAATGGGCCGGTTTCTTCGGTCCCGTCCGGGAAATGATCTGGACGGGCTTGCCCGTCGTCAATTGCGCATACATGCCGGCCGCGGAGATGCCGATGCCCTGCTGCCCGCGGCTCATTCGAAGCCGGTGGAATTTCGAACCGTACAACAGCTTCGCGAAGATCGGCGGAATCTGCTCGCGGACGATCCCGGGGCCGTAATCGATCACCGTGATCCGGAAGCGCGTCGCCTGGCTCGGCGCGGGCGTCTGTTCCCCGCCGGCGGCCACCGCCTCCAGCTTCACGATCACCTCCGGCAGGATGCCGCCCTCTTCGGACGCGTCGAGCGAATTGTCCACCGCTTCTTTGACGCAGGTGAGCAGCGCCTTCCTCGGACTGTCGAAGCCCAGCAGATGCCGGTTCTTGGTGAAGAACTCCGAAACGGAGATCTCCCGCTGGCTGGCCCCCATCTGGGCCGCGGAGACGGCCGTGGCCGGTTTCGAAACTTTGACGGATGGCTGAGGCGCAACCTCAGGCTTGGAGATTTTCGGTTTCAGTTTTGGTTTCGGTCTAGATTTGCGCTTGGACATAGAAGTGATTATTTCCTCTTATATTCACATCGAAAATTATTCAGTGCGGGCGATTGGCCAATCGCCCCTACATTTGAAAATCAATATTTTCCTTGTTTTCATTCGACAATCGAAAATCGTCAATCGAAAATTCTCTGCCCCAATCTACTTGTGAAGGCGGTGACCTGTCAAGAATTATTGTGTGTCGTACGCGATTGTGTAGGGGCAATTCATGAATTGCCCCTACGACAACAGGGTCGTTGATGTCATTGTAGGGGCGCAGCATGCTGCGCCCCTACGGGTGTTCAATCATGCGTCACCCGCCTCACGATATTTTTTTCGATTTCAGGAGTTGCGACAATCGTGCCGTCCGTGCCTCGTCCTCTGTCGGTCCGGGCAGTCCCAACCGCATCTGGATCTCCTGCAAGCGCGTCATGCAGTGCAGCGCCAGTTCGGGATCGTTTCGGTCTTCATAGATCTGACTGAGGTGGCGGAGCGCCTCAATCTGGCCCGCGGGATTCCCGAGCCCGGCGTAATGGGTATAGGAAAAATTAAAACAGGTCTCAGCTCTGTGATCGTCCGCCAACCGCCGATAGGTGCGTCCCAACTGGCCCCATGTAGCCGCCAGCCCCTCTTCGTGACCGGTCTGTTTATGCAACTCGATCGCCTTCGTAAAAAAACGGACAGCTTCTTCATGATTCCCTCGATCGTGCTCCAGCAGACCGAAATTGCTGTAGAGGATGCCCTGGGAGTAAGCGTCTCCGACACGTTCCAGATGCTGTTCCGATTCAAGATAATAGGCCCGGGCCCGCTCCAGCTCGCCCAGTTCCCTGGAGAGGTTGCCCAGGTTGACCAACGTTTGCCCCGCCGTCTTGAAGTCCGACTCGTGTCGTTGCAACTCCAAAATTTCTCGATAGTAGCTCCGGGCCTGTTCGTTCTCACCCAGCGCCGCGCACACGTTGCCAAGATTGCCGAGAATCGGGATCAGCCGCAGCGGAGCCCCCGCCGGCCGCTCGTCGCGCAACGCCTGCTCAAAACAGCGACGGGCCCCCTCAAAATCCTGCCGGTGGAGGAAGATCATGCCCTGCAGGTACGAGGGGGAATCGTCCGGGTTCGTCGTCATCGAGGATCACCTCTTCGGCCGCAACAGCAAACCGATGACCGTAGGGGCACGGCGCGCCGTGCTCCTACATAAAATTTCCTATCTTTACCAGTCATTTGCGCGGGCAACATCAATATCATATTTCAATATTTTACCCCGCCTTTTCTCTACTGACCCTTAATCCGCCGTTATCTCATTAATCCGCATTGTTCTCACCCACCGTGATTAGCAATGGTGCTCGCTATCCGCGAGACACCCGTTCAGCGCCTTCAGTAAATTTTTGAACTGGGGATCCTCCTGGAGAAGCCGGCGCCCCACCGCCCGCAGCTTGTCGATCGTCTCGCGGGGCAGTTGAAATGTGGTCGGCAGATGCTCGAACCAGGCCCGCTCCCCGGCCGATCCGAGGTACTCGAATGCCACCTGCACCGGGAACAGCTCGATCCGGTGCGGCGCGGGAATCTCGAGCGCGCAGTGCGCACCCTTGCGGGCCGCCAACGTTTTGCACCCGTCTACCAATCGCGCCTCCTCGTTAAATTCGTTCACGCTCGCGCTCAGCATCTCGATCGTGTCAAAGGAGTAGTTATCCATCGGCACGGTGGCCGCCGCCGTCAGCGTGTCGACGAGTCCGGGCACCCTCGAAGTCTGGTCACGGTCGGTGATCGGATTCGTGGCAGCGTTCACGACAATGACCACCAGCTTACTCACCTGCCCGTTATTCATCATCCGGAGCACGCTCCACGCATCATTGGTCGACGCGATCGCCGTGAGCGGCCCGCGCAGGCCGATGTTGTCCGCCACGCCGCCGTCGGTCAGATGGAGATAGGGGCGCCGCGCCTGCCCGTCATCGGCCAACGAGAGCCGGTGTTCAGCGCGCGCCGTGCGACGCGGATTGACGCGCGAGGCGTGGTCGTCGGCCGCGAGCGCCACCCACGGGGGCTGGCGGTAGCCGCACGTACCGGCGTAGTTTTTGAAGGTCAGCGGCGTCAACAAACCGGGAAACGCCGACGAGGCGGCCGTCGCTCGGGCGAGCGACACCCCCGCAAGGTCCGAGCAG
>JBGPUQ010000072.1:0-5571 GCA_041491185.1 Nitrospiria bacterium
CGGTCAAGCAGTTCTTTGACCCGATCCGGTTCGGTGATTTCGATAAACAGCGTGGCCGACAACTCCCCGGGGCCCGGAATCAGCGCGTTGTAGGTCTCCAATTCATGACGGATCTTCGCCTCGTCATAGAGATGCTCGGTCCGCATCATCTCCTGGATCTGAAAGCGCATCGTCTCCCGGTTTTCAAAGACCAGCGTGACCAGCTCCCCAACGGCGATCCGCCGATGTGTCTTCAACGCAATGATCCGCTGCCGAAAGGCGATCCGATCTTGTTCGTACGCTCCCAACGGCTGGATCTCCGAAAGGGTCAGTTTCTTCATTGCGGTCCCGCTTCCTTGCCATCCAGGCCATAGGCCCGATGGAGGATTTCAATCGGGTGGCCGACGACCTTCCCGGTGGCCTGGGCGATCTGGTTGCCGGCCAGGCTGCAATCCGAGACGACGCGGTCAGCCGCCAGCGTGGTGACGCGGTCAAACACCCGCTCGCCGATTTTCATCGACAGGGGGAAATAATCCGTCTGCAGGCTCCAGGTCCCGTCGTGGCCGGAGCACCACTCGATCGTCTCCAGCGTCGTCCCCGGAATCAGCGCCATGAGGTCACGCGATTTGTAACCCAATTTCTGGTCCCGGAGGTGACACGGCAGGTGGTAGGCGATCGTTCCGCCGGGCCGCACAAAATCGGTTCGCAACGTCCCGGCCTTGTGGAGCCGCATCAGATATTCGCAGAGATCATCGGTGTGATCGGCCACCCGCTGCGCCTCCGGCGTGCCCAACAGGAAGGGATACTCTTTCTTGAGCATCAGACTGCAACTCGGCATCGGCGTCACAATCCGATAGCCCCGATCAATCCACGGCAGCAGCATCGTCACGTTGGCCGAGGCTTTCTGCAGCGTCGCCGGCAGATCGCCCACGCTCATCGACGGCATCCCGCAGCATTGCTGCTCCGGCCGCGCGACTTCGACGCCGTTATGTTCCAGCACCTCGACCGCCGCCCGCCCCACCGACGTATAGGAATAATCGATCAGACAGGAGGAAAAGAGCGCGACCTTGCCCGTCGTGTGACCCATCACGGGCCGTCGCTTCGAAAACCATCGGGGAAAGGTGAGACGTTCGTACCGTGGCAGCCGTCGATCGCGGTGGACGGCCAGCACCAGCTCCATCAGCCGACGCACCATCCGGTTCGCCATCAACCAGTTAACCAGCGGCGCCAGACTCGAATTTACGCGCCCCATCAGATCGGTGCTCGATAACAACCGATCGCGCCATGAGAGGCCATGCGCCCTGGTCTGCACCGCCTTGGCCCGCAGCATGAGTCGGGGAAAATCGATTTCAAACTGGTGCGGCGGGGTATAGGGACACATCACGAACCCGCAGACATTGCAATTGAAGCAGAGCTCGGTCACCTCATCCAGGTGTCGCAGGGTTAACCGGTCGACCTCACCGTCCGCCGCGTCGATCCGCTTGAACATGGTGGGAAAGGCTTCGCAGAGGTTAAAACAGCGGCGGCAGCCCTGACAGACGTCAAACACCCGCCGTTGTTCCCGCTCCAACGCGGCCTGGTCCCAGAAGATCGGCTGGGCCGGCGTGGGCAATCGCTGACTGGTCATGCAGCCGCCTTTCGTCAAAGGCCGTCCCCCCATCGATTGGGATGAGAGGACGGCCTGCGGTCAATCGGTTACTGCCCGATACTCTGGAGCGCCTTGGTAAACCGGCCGGCGTGCGACTTCTCGGCCCGCGCCAACGTTTCAAACCACTCGGCGACTTCCGCAAACCCTTCTTCCCGGGCGGTCTTGGCAAACCCGGGATACATCTGCGTATATTCGTAGGTCTCGCCCTCGATCGCCGATTTGAGATTTTTGTCGGTGCCGCCAACTGGCACTCCGGTCACCGGATCGCCGGTCTCCGCCATGAAATCAAAATGGCCGAAGGCATGACCCGTTTCACCCTCCGCCGTATCACGGAAGACGCCGGCGACATCGGGATAGCCTTCGATGTCGGCCTTGCGGGCAAAGTAGAGATACCGCCGGTTCGCCTGCGATTCTCCGGCAAAACCATCTTTGAGATTCTGCAGCGTCTTCGTCCCCTTCAACAACTTACCCATGACGATGTTCCTCCTTGTGCGCACGGACATGATGCGCGTGCGGTTGTTGTGGATCACAGCGTTGGCAATAGCCGTAAAATTCCACACGATGACGGACCACCCGGTACCGGCGGCGCAGCGGGGCGGGCGGCGCCAGCCGCTCCAGCGACGCATCGTGAAAATCCTCGATCCGGTGACACGCCAGACAGACCATGTGATGATGGGCCGCGAGATTGCCGTCATACCGGGCATGCTGCCGGCCGGTGCGGATCGCCTGCGCCAACCCCGCCGTCGTCAGCGTCTCCAACGTCTGGTAGACGGTATTGCGCGACAGCATCGGGTAGCGCGGCTTTACCTGCAGATAGAGCTCCTCCGCGCTGGGATGGGCGTCGCTGGCCGCCAGCGCCGCGTAGATCGCCAGTCGCTGGGGCGTGCATTTGAGCCCCTGCGACTGCAAACGCTGGGTGAGCTGCGGGTCTCGTTCCATGGTCATCGGCGGCGGCTTCATAGTTAGGAATAATTACTATATAGTATATATTCCTATTCATTGTCAATCGCCATGTTCGTGGCGGTGTCATGGCGCCGGCCGGAGCCCGGCTTGTGCGGGGTCGCGGCATCATGGTAGAGTGAACTCCCATGCACGAGCCGTCGTACATTCTCGTCGAACACAAAACCTTCAAAGAGGAATCGCTGACGCTCGACAACCACCTCTACAAGAACTGCACGATCGAGCGATGCAAGCTCTACTATAGCGGCGGGCCGTATGAACTGCTCGACACCCACATCACCGAGTCGGAGTTGATTCTCAATCAGCCCGCGCGCCAGATCTGGGCCGCCATCCAGATTTTCAAAACGAAGTCTCCCGGTTCGACCATCACCGGATAGACCATCCGAGATTCCACCGTTTAATGACCCGGACGGCTCCACCGCTCTCCCTCCGGTCGCTGATTCGGCCCGGCGATCTGAACGCCTTTTTCGGCCTGATGCTGGACAACATGACCCAGTTGGTCATGCTGGCCGCGATCCTCACCGGCGTCTTCGGCATGCCGCGCGAGATCATTCTCTATAAGATGATTCCCGGGTCGGCCGTCGCCGTCTTGATCGGCGACTCCATCTGCGTCTGGCTGGCGCTTCGGCTGGCCCGCCGGACGGGCCGCACGGACATCACGGCCATGCCGATGGGGATCGACACGCCGTCGCTCTTCGCCTTTACCTTCGGCATCATCGGCCCGGCCTATCTGGCCACCCACGACGCCATCCTGACCTGGCAGATCTCGATGGCGGTCACCGTGATCGCCGGCGCGCTGAAAATGGCGGCCTCTCTGGCCGGTCCGGCGCTGCGCCATCTGCTCCCCCGCGCCGCGCTGCTGGGGCCGATCGCCGCCATCGCCATTCTGTTCATCGCCTTTTTCCCCTCGCTGAAGATCATTGCGACGCCGGTCGTCGGACTCTTTTCGCTGGCGATCATCCTGGCCGCGTTCATCGGAAAAATCCGGCTGCCGGGTAACGCGCCGGCGGCGTTGGTCGCTGTCACGTTGGGTACTGCCCTGTATTATGGGCTCCGAACGATGGGACTCACTCCGCCGTCCGATCATCATGCGGCCGAGGGGCTCCTGGTCGCGCTCCCGTTGCCGTCGCTCGAGTTTCTCACCGGGCTCCCCTACGCCCTGCCCTATCTGGCCCTGGCGCTGCCATTTGCTCTAGCCGTGGTCGTCGGCGGCATCGACGTCTGCGAAAGCGCGGCCGTGGCCGGCGATGATTATTCCACCAGAGCGATCCTCTTCACCGATGGACTGGCCACCTGCATCGGCGGCCTTTTCGGCGGCGTGGTCCAGACCACACCCTATATCGGCCACCCCGCCTACAAACGGATGGGCGGCGGTGCAGGCTACACGCTGGCCACGGCGCTCTTCATCGGCCTCGGCGGGATCTTCGGCTATCTCGTCTGGCTGGTCGATCGGCTGCCGGAAGCGGCCGTCGCGCCGATTCTCATTTTTATCGGGATTGAAATCCTCGCCCAGGCCTTCCATGCGACACCGTCCACTCATTATTCGGCCGTCGCCATTGCCATCGTGCCCGTGCTGGCGAATCTGGTCCTCTTGCAATCGAATAATCTGCTCGGCGGTCTGGGGAAAACGGCCGTTGATTTAAGCGGTGAAGCCGCGGCCAGCTATCACGCGCTGCTGCTGTTGGGCAACGGCTTCATCATCACGTCGTTGTTGTGGGCGGCCGCGCTGTCGAAGGTGATCGATCATCAACTCCGCGCCGCCGCCGGCTATATGGGGGTGGCCGCCGGAGCGAGCCTCATCGGCCTCATTCACTCTCCGCTGGCCGATGGACGGCTCTTCTGGCCGTGGGCCACACCCGGCACGATGCCCTGGCTCCTCGCCTCGGCCTATCTGCTCGTCTCTGGTGCGCTGCTGGCCCTGTCATCGAAGTCAGGGGGGAGATGCTCCTCTCCCCCCTGACAACCCCCCATCGCTGACGGCTCTAGTCCTCTCGTAAATCCGATACTTCTCTACTAGACCAGCCTGCGCTCTCCAGCGGGAATCGCGCGGCTCGGCTAGAATAAGAACGACCGATGCCGTTTACGCATATCGATATTCAGCGGGAGCGACAGCGCACCTCCGCCCTGTTGTTTCTCCTGCTTCTCCTGTACTATGTGCTCGGATTCCTCGTGCTCTGGAGTCTGCTCCACCCGGTGTTCCATCTCATCAATCTGTTCAGTCACATCCATCCCTGGCTGTCACTCAGAGAACTGGGCGTCGTGGTCCTCGTCGCCGTGGTGGTCGCCGCCGGCCACTGGCTGATCGCCGTTTCGGGCGGGGTCGAACGGATTCTGGCCTCGTTGCGTGCGCAGCCGCTCGATCCACAGGATCGGTACCACCGACAATTCCTCAATATCGTCGAAGAAGCTCGTGTCGCCACCGGGGGACGACATATTCGCCCGGTCGTGATTCCGACCATCGCCGTGAACGCCTTCGCCGTCGCCACCACGGAAAAGAACGGGGTCATCGGTGTCACTGAAGGGTTGTTGGCGCGCCTGAACCGCCCGCAACTGGAGGCCGTGGTCGCCCACGAAGCGGCGCACCTGCTTCATCACGACTCGATCATGACCACGATCGCCTGCTCGCTGTTCGGCGTCTTTGCCCAGCTCCTTCGGATCAGCCGCTCGATCTCGACTGAATCCGAGCGCAACCAACCGGTCTCGGTCATCTGGCTGTTCGTCCCGATCCTCTGGCTCTTCGCCGGCGGCGCAAGATTGCTCAACGTTGCCATCTCCAGGCAGCGCGAATATCTGGCCGATGCGACGGCGGTCCGCCTGACCCAAAATCCCACCGCCCTGGCGGAAGCGCTATTGAAGATGTCGCACTGCTGGCGGGGCGTCAACGAGACGGACGAATCTCTGGCGCCGATCTTCATCGTCAATCCCGGCGAACGGCGGCTCGATCATGAAGAATCGTTCTTGGCGGATCTCTTCTCCACCCATCC
>JBGPUQ010000073.1:0-5561 GCA_041491185.1 Nitrospiria bacterium
ATGGCGCCGACATCCTGCAGTTCCAATCCGAACCGGAGATCGGGCTTGTCGCTGCCGTAGCGGCTCATCGCCTCGTGATAGGTCAGCCGCGGAAAGGGTGTCGGCAGCGCGATCTGCCCGACCTCGTGAAAGAGTTGCGCGACCAGCTCCTCCATCAACGCGAAAATTTCCTCACGATCGGTAAAGGAGAGTTCCAGATCGATCTGGGTAAATTCCGGCTGCCGATCGGCGCGCAGATCCTCGTCGCGAAAACAGCGGGCGATCTGGTAATAGCGGTCGCACCCCGAGACCATCAACAGTTGCTTGAACAACTGCGGCGATTGGGGCAGCGCGAAGAAGCGGCCCGGATAGATCCGGCTGGGCACCAGATAGTCCCGCGCGCCCTCCGGCGTGCTTTTGGTCAGCATGGGGGTTTCGATCTCGATAAACCCGTGACGGTTCAGATAGTCTCGGACCAGCGTGGTGACACGATGGCGCTGTCGCAGGTTGGCCTGCATGGTGGGACGACGAAGGTCAAGATAACGGTATTTGAGCCGGACCGATTCGGCGACCGCCTCGGCCTCGTCCAGCTCGAAGGGCGGCGTCTTGGCGCTGTTGAGCCGCGTGACCTGTGTCGCCTTCAACTCGACCAGTCCCGTCGGCAATTGGTGATTGTCCGTGCCGGCCGGCCGCCGCTCGAGCACACCGCCGACCGCGCAGACGTCTTCAGAGCGCAATGCGTGAGCCATCGTGGCCAGTTCGGAGGAGGCGTCGGGGTGGATGACAATCTGGAGCATGCCGGTATGATCGCGTAGATCGATGAAAACGAGCCCGCCGTGATCCCGCCGCCGGTGCACCCAGCCCATGACGATCACGGTCCGGCCGACGTGAGCTTCCCGCCATTCGCCGCAATACCCGCTGCGTCTCAATCTCCGGCATCCTCATCGTCGACCATGAAACGGCGCGATCTTAGCATCATCGTCGAGCATTGTCAATTAAAGTCAGGGGGAGATGCGTTTCTCCCCCTGAAACCCCCATCGCCATACGGATTGCACCCACGGCTCGCGTGTCACATCGACGCTCGGCCCCTGGCCATTCGCTTCTTCGCTGAGCCAGCTTTCCCTTGACCCTGGACCCTGGCTACCGGCCCCTGATCGTTTCCCACCGATCGTCGGAGGGCGTCGATCTCTCGGGGCGACAACCGTCGATAGGCGCCGATCGGCAGCTCCTCCAGCGCCAGCGGGCCGTAGCCCACCCGTCGCAGCTTGATCACATCGTGGCCAAACGCCTCGAACATCCGGCGGACCTGACGATACCGCCCTTCATGCAGCGTCACCTCGAGCCAGGAATTTTTATCGAGCTTGCCCAGCTTCTTCACCGTGCAGGGCGCCGTCGTCCCGTCGTTCAGCCTCACGCCGCGGGACAATTTGACGATCTCCTCGTCGGGGACCACCCCTTTGATCTTGGCTTCGTACCGCTTCATCACCTTGAACTTCGGATGCATCAGGGCATGCGCCAGCTCGCCGTCGTTGGTCAGCAGCAGCAGCCCTTCCGTCTGATAATCGAGCCGGCCGACCGGATAGAGCCGGCCTTTGAGCCCGCGGACCAAGTCCATCACCGTGGGCCGGCCTTCCGGATCGCTCATCGTGGTGATAAAGCCCGGCGGTTTGTGCAGCATGATGTAGAGGCCGGGCTGTTTGAACTGGAGCAGTTTGCCGTCAACTTTGATATGGTCGGTCGCCGGATCGGCCTTGGCGCCCAACTCCGTGACGATGCGGCCGTTGACGGTCACCCGCCCCTCGAGCATCATCGTTTCGGCT
Source organism: Nitrospiria bacterium (assembly GCA_041491185.1). GTDB lineage: Bacteria > Nitrospirota > Nitrospiria > JACQCE01 > JACQCE01 > JBGPUQ01. The sequence continues at coordinate 1,800 of JBGPUQ010000073.1, forward strand.
TTGCGCCGGGAGGTCACCCCCGCCTGGGAGATGAGCTTTTGGAGCCGAACCTGTGTGGATGGATTCATGGTTTTGGAGTTTGTCATTTTACGGTCGCCATTTTATTCAGGGGGAGATGCTCATCTCCCCCTGAGCCCCCCATCGCCGTACGCATCATTTACCGTGAACCGTGAACTCACTACTCCCACTCAATCGTCCCCGGCGGTTTGGAGGTGATGTCGTAGACGACGCGGTTGATGCCCTTGACCTCGTTGATGATGCGATTGGCCATGCGTCCCAACAGTTGCGGCGGCAGCACCGCCCAGTCGGCCGTCATGCCGTCCTGGCTGGTCACGCCTCGAATGGCGATGACATGGTCATAGGTGCGCTCATCCCCCATGACGCCGACCGTGCGGATCGGCAGGAGCACCGCGAAGAGTTGCCACAATTCCGGATAGAGTCCGGCCGAGCGCACTTCCGATTCGACGATCACATCGGCCGCGCGGACCAGCGCCAGTCGGCGGGGCGTCACTTCGCCCAGCACGCGGATGGCCAGACCGGGACCGGGAAAGGGATGGCGCCAGAGCAGCTCCTTCGGCAGACCGAGCTCCTGGCGGCCCAGCCGGCGGACTTCGTCTTTGAACAATTCCCTCAGCGGCTCGATCAACGCAAATTTCATTCGTGCCGGCAACCCGCCGACGTTATGATGGGTCTTGATCGTGGCCGACGGCCCTTTGAACGAGACGCTCTCGATGACATCGGGATAGAGCGTCCCCTGCACCAGAAAACGGATCGACTTGACCGGCGATTTTTTACGACCGCGCCGCAAGGACCGGTCCAATTTTTCGGTCTCCCGTTCAAAGATTCGGATAAAGAGCCGGCCGATCCGCCGCCGCTTCTCTTCGGGATTGACCACACCGCGCAATCGCTTGAGAAATTCAGCACGTGCGTTGATATAGCGAATGTTGAGTTGTAAATGTTTTTCAAATGTTTCCTTCACCTTGGTCTGTTCGTCCGCACGCAGCAGGCCGTTGTCCACAAAGCAGCAGGTCAGCTGCTCCCCGACCGCTTCATGGACCAGCACCGCCGCAACCGATGAATCGACCCCGCCACTCAATGCGCAGACCACCCGATCGCTCCCCACTTGCGCGCGGATACGCTCCACCGTCTCCTTGCGAAACGAGGCCATGGTCCAGTCGCCGCGGCAGCCGGCGATGCGTCGGACAAAATTCGTCAGGATGGCCGTTCCTCGCGGTGTATGCGCGACCTCAGGATGAAATTGCAGGGCATAGAACCGCCGTACGGGATCTTCCATGGCCGCAATGTGGGAATTGACCGTTCGGGCGATGGAGGCAAAACCTGGCGGCAATTGCTCAATCCGATCGCCATGGCTCATCCACACCGTGGTCGTGGCCCCCGCGCCTCCGGGGCTCTGCTCCAGGACGTCGGCAAATAACCGCCCGGGCTGCACGATCTCCAGCTCCGCCTGCCCATATTCCCGCTGTGCCGCTTTGGCCACGCGGCCGCCGAGGAGGTGCGCCATCAACTGCATGCCGTAACAGATGCCCAGGATGGGAACACCGAGCCGGAACAGTTCCGGATCGACGGATGGCGCCTTCGGGGCGTAGACGCTGGCCGGCCCGCCGGAGAGGATGATCCCCTTCGGCGCATGACGGCGGATCGTCTGCAGGGAGGCGGTGCAGGGCAGGATCTCGCTGTAGACCCGCTGCTCGCGGATCCGTCGGGCGATCAGCTGGGTATATTGCGACCCAAAATCAAGAATCAGAATCGTTTCCACGGCGGGTATCTGTTGTTCAGCGCCCGAGCACGAAACGGTTCGCGCTCATCACCGGCGGAGGAAACGGGGCGTCCGCAGGGCGGGCCGCGTCAGCCTTCCCATTCCCGGCGATAGTTCGGCGCTTCCTTGGTGATGATGACATCGTGCACGTGACTCTCGCGCAATCCGGCGGCGGTCACCTTGATAAAGCGGGCGTTGCGGCGGAGTTCGTCGATCGTCCCGCAGCCGCAGTAGCCCATCCCCGACCGCAGGCCGCCCACGAGCTGATAGACGACGTCGCTCAGCGGCCCCTTGTAGGGGACGCGCCCCTCGATCCCTTCCGGCACGAGCTTCGATTTCGGCAAATGTTCCTGCGAATAGCGATCCTTGCTGCCGCGCTCCATGGCGCCGATCGAGCCCATGCCGCGATAGACTTTGTAGCTGCGCCCCTGGAAGAGGATCGATTCCCCCGGGCTTTCATCAGTCCCCGCGAAGAGCCCGCCGATCATCACGGCGTGGGCGCCGGCGGCGATCGCCTTGGTGACGTCGCCGGATAATTTGATGCCGCCGTCGGCGATGACGGGCACCTTGGCTTTCTCCGCCGCCGCCGCGCAGAACGCAATGGCCGTGAGCTGCGGCACGCCCGCGCCCGCGACGACGCGGGTGGTACAGATCGATCCCGGTCCGATGCCGACTTTCAACCCGTCGGCGCCGGCTTTGATCAGATCCCTGGCCGCGTCGGCCGTGCCGATGTTGCCGGCGATCACATCCACCGCCGGGTGGGCCCGCTTGAGCGACTTGACGGTCTCGATCACCTGGGCCGAATGGCCGTGGGCCGTATCCACCACGAGCACGTCGACCCCCATCTTCACGAGCAACTGCGCCCGCTCCTTGGTGTCGTCCAGAACGCCCAGCGCCGCGCCGACGCGCAACCGCCCGTAGGCATCCTTGCAGGCGTTGGGATATTTGATCTTCTTTTCAATGTCCTTGATCGTGATCAGCCCCTTGAGCTCATACTGGTCGTTGACGACGAGGAGTTTTTCAATCCGGTGCTTGTGCAGGATCTTTCTCGCCTCTTCCAGCGTGGTCCCGACGGGCGCCGTCACGAGATTCTTCTTGGTCATCACGTCGGCGATTTTCATGCCGAGGTGAGTTTCGAACCGGAGATCGCGATTGGTGAGAATGCCGACCAGCTTGCCGTGCTTCGTCACCGGAATGCCCGAGATCTTGTAGCGGCCCATGAGCTCCAGCGCTTCGTGCAGCCGCTGCTCCGGGGCGATCGTGATGGGATCGATGATCATCCCGCTCTCCGATTTTTTCACTTTCTCCACTTCGGTCGCCTGCGCTTCGATGCCCATCGCGCGGTGGAGCACGCCCATGCCGCCTTCGCGGGCCAGCGCCACGGCCAACCGGGACTCGGTGACCGTGTCCATGGCGGCGCTGATGATCGGAATGTTGAGAGTGACGTTGCGGGTCAGGCGGGTCTCGACCTTGACGTCTTTCGGATGGACGGACGAATAGGCCGGCAACAGCGAGACGTCGTCGAATGTCAGCCCTTCGGGGACCTGTGCCTCAAGCATGATTTTCCCGCCTCACGGTGGCATTGTTCTATCACAGAGGGTTGTCGCCGTCAAGTTGAGGGCTTCTATCTCTATCGTTACTCTAATTCCGAGATGCCCTTCTTATTGATCCGCTCGCATCTGTAGGCCGCTCGCTCACATTGGGGGGAGAGGCCGCTTTCTCCCCCCAAGCCCCCCATCGGATTTACGCACTATCGTCTGACCGCAACTGTTGTTCTGGGATTCAATCTGTCGTTCAGATAATCACCCAGAATATTAAACGCGAGGATCGTCACAACGATGGCCAGGCTGGGGAAAACAATAACGTGTGGGGAGAATTTCATCGCCGCCCAGCCGTCACTGGCCATGCCGCCCCAACTCGGCGTGGGCGGGGCGAGCCCGATGCCGACGAAGCTGAGCGTCGATTCGGCCAGGATGGCGGCCGGA
>JBGPUQ010000074.1:0-5558 GCA_041491185.1 Nitrospiria bacterium
ATCGTCTTGGGAATATTGATCGAATCAGCCAACGGGTAAATCCTCCGGCGCTCAGGATCTGCGAGCGTTGTGTGGCGCCGCGTGTTCGGGACGAACGGGCAGGGTGCAGGCGACGTTGTAATCATCGAGCAGCCGGGTGATGACGGGGCGGTTTCCGCACAATTGGCAGTTGGGGTCTCGCCCAATCTTCAGCGTGCGAAACGTCATCGCCAGGGCATCGTAGGTCAGCAGGCGGCCCGAGAGCGACTGGCCGATGCCCAGTACCAGTTTTAACGCTTCCACCGCTTGCAGGACGCCGATCGTGCCGGCCAACACGCCTAAAACGCCGGCCTCTTGGCAGCTTGGAATCACACCGGGCGGCGGCGGTTCCGGGTAGAGACAGCGATAGCAGGGCCCCGGAGTGTCCGATCTGTTGGAGAAGAAGGTGGTGAGCTGTCCTTCGAATCGGAAAATGCTTCCCGTGACGAGCGGCTTGTTCAGAAAGAATGCGGCGTCATTGACCAGATAGCGGGTCGAGAAATTATCGGTGCCGTCGATGATCAGATCGTAGTCGCGAAAGAGCGACTCGACGTTCTGCGTGGTCAGCAATTCGGCATAGGGACGGACGGTGCAGTCGGGGTTGAGCGCCGAGAGCATGGCGCCGGCCGATTCGACTTTCAAGCGATTCACGCCCGGCGTGGTATGAAGGATCTGCCGCTGGAGGTTGGAGAGATCGACCCGGTCGGCGTCGATGATGCCCAGCGTGCCAATACCGGCCGCGGCCAGATAGAGCGCGGCCGGCGAGCTCAAGCCGCCGGCTCCCACGAGAAACACCTTGGCCTCGCGAAGTTTCCGCTGCCCCTTGCCGCCGACCTCTTTGAGCACGATCTGCCGGCTGTAGCGTTGAATCTGTTCCTCGGTAAAATTCATTTTTGTTCTTGTCGCGGTGAGTGGTCCGGATGGTTACTCGATGACGTTGCGCTCGATCGGATCGACTTTCACGCCCTTCTTCTTGAGCGCGGCGAGCGCGCGTTCGACCTCTTTGGTCTCGCCGATCAGTTCGAGATCGACCCAGCCGGTTTTTTCGGTGACGTCCGCTTTCCGGATATTGGTGATGACGTTATATTCCTTGCCGATCTGATAGATGACCGGCTCCTTGATCTTATCCTCGGGAAAGGTGATATGCACTTTTAAGCTTGCCATGGTGGCTCCATTTTATGTGGGGGCCCGTGCGGGGCGATAACACGTCCTCCGATGCCCCCACGCCCCGGGCCACCTTGTGTGCCCCATGGCCGCCCGTTGGTTAGTGTTGACCCGTCGCCGCCGGCGATGGCCGGGACGATCGAGACCTCGTCGCCCGTTTTGAGAGCGGTCCCGGTGCCCTGGGCAAACCGGATATCCTCATCGTTGATGTAGATATTCACAAATCGACGCAGTTGGCCGGTCTCGTCGTAGAGACGTTCCTTGATGCCGGGGAAGCGCTGCTCCAGTCGCTCGAGTAGCTCCCCGACGGTGGCCCCTTCAGCCGCCACTTCGCCCTGGCCGCCGGTCAGCCGCCGCAGCGGGGTGGGAATTCTGACTAGAATCGACATGCTCGTCTCCTGCTTGGGTGCGAATGTCATGAGGATGACCCGCGAGTCGGTCTCCCACGGGTGAGCTGGAGCGTCTGCTCAAAGCTGCTCAGGCTCGGTTGAATCCGAACCGGTTCTCCCAGTGTCCCGATGACCGCTTCCTGTGTTTTGAGTCCGTGGCCGGTGATGTAGGCGACGGTCAGCTCGTCCCGTCGGATCACGCCCTGCTGGGCCAGTTTTTTCAGCACCGCGATGGTCACGCCGCCGGCCGTCTCGGCAAAAATGCCCTCGGTGCGGGCCAGCAAATGGATGCCCTCGACAATTTCGGGATCCGACGCGGTCGCAAACGTTCCGCCGGTTTCCCGGACGACTTTCAGCGCGTAGTAGCCGTCGGCCGGATTGCCGATCGCCAGCGATTTGGCAATCGTCTTGGGGACGACCGGCTTGATGAAATCCCGGTTGGCGGCATAGGCCGCGGCAACCGGCGAGCAGCCCTCGGCTTGTGCGCCGCTGACCTTGGTGAGGGTCTGCTCGATGATGCCCAGGTGCGCCAGCTCCCAGAAGCCTTTGCGGATTTTCGTCAACAACGATCCGGAGGCGACGGGGACGACCACGTGATCGGGCGCGGTCCATCCCAGTTGTTCGGCGGTTTCGAAGGCCATCGTTTTTGAGCCTTCCGCGTAGTACGGCCGGATGTTGATGTTGACGAACGCCCAGGGGTATTCGCCGGCGACCTCGCTGCAGAGCCGGTTGACGTCGTCATAATTGCCTTCAACGGCGACGACGGTCGGTCGGTAGACGAGATTGCTTAAAATTTTACCCGACTCCAGATCGGCCGGGATAAAGACGAAACAGCGGAGATTGGCCTGGGCCGCGTGCGCCGAGACGGAGTTGGCAAGGTTGCCGGTCGAGGCGCAGGCCACGGTGTCGAAGCCGAACTCTTTGGCGCGGGTCAACGCGACGGCGACGACGCGATCCTTGAACGAGAGGGTCGGATGGTTGACCGTATCGTTTTTCAGGTAGAGCCGCTCCAGTCCCAGATGACGGCCGAGGTTGACGGCGTGCACCAGCGGGGTGAGGCCGGCGTGGAGCCCGATGGTCGGCGCTTTTTCAATCGGCAGCAGGGGGGCATACCGCCAGAGGCTGTCGGGCCCCGCTTTGATGGTGGCCCGGCTCAGTTCCCGTCCGATCGCTTCGTAGTTATATTCCACCTCCAACGGTCCGAAGCAAAATTCGCAGACATGAAGCGGCTCGAGCGGATAGCGCTTCCCGCACTCGCGGCAGGTGAGGGCCTTCATCTTCATCCTGCCGAGCCTCCTTCTCGTGCCGCGGCGAACGGCGGCAGTTCACACACCGGCTGCTCGGTCATCGTCAGCGTCGTGATGGTCGGGCGATCGCTGCAGATGGGACACCGGGGATTTCGCCGCACGGTGATTTCCCGAAACGCGGTGTGCAGGGCATCGTAGGTCAGCAGCCGGCCGGCCAGCGTCCGTGGCAGGCCGAGAATCAATTTGAGGGCTTCGGTCGCCTGGATCGTGCCGATGACGCCGGCCAGCGCGCCGAGCACGCCGGCCTCCTGGCAGGAGGGAATCAGTCCGGCCGGCGGCGGCTCTTTGAAAATGCAGCGATAGCAGGCGCTCTGGCCGGGCAGAATCGTCATCACCTGTCCGACGAACCGCAAAATCCCGCCATGGATGAGCGGCCGTCTGGTAAACACGGCCGCATCGTTCACAAGAAATTTGGTGGGGAAGTTATCGGTGCCGTCGAGAATGAGGTCGTATTGCTCAAACAGTCGCAGGGCATTCTCCGGTGTCAGCCGTTCGGCATAGGGGACGATCGCGACATCGGGATTGAGGGCGTTGAGCTTGGTTTGAGCCGAGAGGACTTTCGGTTGGTTGACATCCGGGGTGTGGTGGAGAATCTGCCGGTGCAGGTTGGACAAATCGACCACATCGCCGTCGATAATTCCGATCGTCCCGACGCCGGCCGCGGCCAGATAGAAGGCCGCCGGAGAGCCCAGCCCCCCGGCGCCGATAATCAGCACGCGGGCGCGGGCGAGCTTTTCCTGCCCTTTTCCACCGACTTCCGGCAGCAGAATATGCCGGCTATACCGCTGAATCTGTGATTCGCTCAATCCCATGGTTGTGGCATCATATCATGACGATCAGCCGGCTTGCCACTGTTGACGCCATGCCTCCGGTTGCGCGCAACCGACGGCCCTATGGCGCCGCGGTGAAATATTTTTCCATGCTGAAGTAGCGGTCGCCCCGATCCGGCAGAACCGTCACGACGGTCTTGTCCGGTCCCAGTTGTTGCGCAATGCGGAGCGCCGCCACGACGTTGGCTCCGGAAGAAATGCCGACCAGCAGTCCCTCCTCGCGCGCGAGTCGCTTGGCCATCCGGTAGGCGTCGTCATCGTCCACGGTGAGAATGCGGTCGATGACGGCGCGGTTGAGCACCTTCGGAATGAAGCCGGCGCCGATGCCTTGAATTTTATGAGGACCGGGCCGGCCGCCGGAGAGAACGGGCGAGCCGGTTGGTTCAACGGCGACGATCAGGGTCGACGGCCGGCGGGTTTTGAGCACTTCGCCGACGCCGGTAATGGTGCCTCCCGTACCCACGCCCGCGACAAAGGCATCGATGTGACCGTCGAGCGCGTCCCAGATCTCGATCGCGGTGGTCTTGCGGTGCATCTCGGGATTGGCGGGGTTGGAGAATTGATCCGGCATGAAGCTCTCCGGTTGTTTCTCCAATTGCGCTGTGGCCGCTTCGATCGCGCCGGTCATGCCCAAATGCGCCGGTGTCAGGACGACGGTGGCCCCATACGATTCAAGCAAGGCCACGCGTTCACGACTCATGCTTTCCGGCATCATCAACGTCAGCGAGTAGCCGCGTACGGCCGCGATCAGGGCCAGTCCGATCCCGGTATTGCCGCTGCTCGGTTCGATTATCCGCGCTCCAGGTTTGAGTCGACCGCTCCGCTCCGCCTCATTGATCATATTCAGACAGATGCGGTCCTTGACACTGCCTCCGGGATTGCAAAACTCGGCCTTTGCCCACACGGTGGCCTGTGTCGGCGCCACCCGGCGGAGGCGGATCAACGGACTCTTCCCGATCAGCTCGGTGATGTCGGTGTGCGGAGTGGGATCCAATGAACGGCCCGGAGGCCTGGCGGCTAAACGACCCCGCCGCCCATGTAATAGAGGAATTCGATCCGATCACCGGGTTTGACCGGTGTCGAGGGAAAGGCGCTTCGATCAAGAATGTCACCGTTGAATTCGACAGAAACCATGGTCGGTTCGACGCGCTTGAGCTGGAGCAACTCCAGGATGCTGGCGGCCGTTGTGGTTTCCGCTTTTCCGTTGATCGTGATGTTGACGGGATTCGACATATGTTTATAAACACAAAGTATCAAACAATTAATTGAGATGTCAAGGAGTTCATCCCTCTGTTCAGCAGTGAGGACTGAGTCGAGGGCGCGGATCCGCATCTTACGGCGAGAGAGGTGAGATCGGTTGTTGAGCAACCCTCGGCGATCTTCCCGGTGGTTGGACTCAGGCGCACGTAGTAGGTTACGTTGCGCTGTGTACTAAATCTGGGGGGTTGTTTTGATGTCCACCCTACCCCGAGCATATATCTGAATTGTCTTGTCTTTTTGAATGATTTTTCCTTGACAAGAATATTCAATGATGTATACTTTCTGCGAAGTGGGATAAAGTGGGATGGAATGGGGGATTGAGTTTTGTTGATCGGGCGCTTCCATCATACGGTCGATGCCAAGGGGCGAGTGAGTATTCCGGTCCGCTTTCGGCAGGTTCTCGCCGATCGATACGAAGAAACCTTCATTGTGACGACCGATCTGGATCAGTGTCTGGTGGGCTATCCCATCGAAGAGTGGCGGCAGATCGAAGAGAAGACCAGAGCCCTGCCCACGATGCAGCAAGAGGTCAAAGATTTTTTGCGTTTTTTCTATTCCAGCGCGGTGGAATGCCCGTTGGACCGGCAGGG